>NZ_JBSFPS010000126.1:0-26745 GCF_053588315.1 Streptosporangium sp. NPDC003464
TATCCAGGTCGTCTCGACGCAGTTGGGGCATGCGAACACGCGGGTCCCTCATGACATCTACACGCACGTCCGTCAGGCGGTTCATGACGATGCGGGAGGCCGGCGCCGTCGCCCGGAACACGCGGTGGAGCCGTTCCTCAGCCGCTCCACCCGAGGAACCAGACCTGCCCGTTCGCGCCGTAGCGGTTCTTCTGCCACGGGTGCGACCGGCTGCCGCACGCGCCCGTGGAGGGACGGTAGGCGGTGCAGAAGTGCCACCGGTCCGTCACGTCCCAGACGTTCCAGCCCACGCCGTAGCTGCTGTTGTTCTGGCAGCCCTCATACCGGTAGGTGGGCCAGTTCGTGCTCCCGGTGCAGCTCGCCGAGGTGTATGTGACCGAGGCGCCGTCGCCGCACCAGGTGTGGTCCGCGGTCCCGCCGAGAGTGGCCGAGCCGTACCCCGTCTGCAGGTACCAGCAGCCCGAGGCGAGGCCGGTGGCGCCGGCGCCCGCCTTCATCGCGGGGGTGGGAACGCTCGCGGCGGCCTTGCTCTGGGAGGCGTCCACGAGTGTGGGGGCGGTCTCCCGCTGGCGGGACATGTCGATGTATCGGTCCAGTCCCTGCTGCTTGATCTCCCTGGCCGTCAGCGCGCGGGCCTTGGGCTTGGCGGGCGGCTCCGTCACGGAGGGCGGGGAGGCGGGCGAGATGTCCGGAACGCTTGACTGCGCGGAAGAGGAGGCCCCGAGGCTCAACACGGCGGCCGCGGTGAACGCGCAGCCGACCGCGGCCTGGATGAGACGTCGCTTCGATGGCATGCAGCATGCTCCTTATGTAAAGGCGCGCGACGGATGGAATTCGATGGAATTCTCACCCGCGGCGTGATCTTGACGGCGTAGGCAATATATATACTCTCCCGGCCCGGGGCAGAGGATTGGACCTGCGGTATGGTAAATGAAAGTTTTATCGCCCTGACGGCAGGTGAGCTTGCATTTTCCCGGCGGTCCGGGACGTCGGGCGCCGCTGTCGGGGAGTCGTCCCGGCCTTTATCGGGCGGTGCGGAATTCCGTAGGTCCGGAAATGTTTTCCGCCATTGGTCCGCATGCTTTCCGGTGCGTTCCGCGCCGCCCGGCGCTCACTCCGCGAGGGCCCGCTCGTAGGCGGCGAGTGTGTCGACGAACAGCTTGCGCTCGGCCGGCGTCAGGGGTTCGAGAGCCTGCCGCCAGGCGTGGGCCCCCTTGGCGAGCCAGCTCTCGATCGAGGTCTGGTGCTCGGGGGCGATGCGCACGATCGTGCGACGGCGGTCGGCGTCGTCCTCGCGCCGCTCGACGACGCCGCTGCGGCTCAGGTCGCCGACCATCAGGCTCACGGTGGCCGGTGCGACCTTCAGCCGGGAGGCCAGCTCGTTGACGCCCATCGGCCCGTCGAAGAGCAGGAACGCCAGCAGCGACAGGTGCCGGGGGGCGAGGTTGAAGGACCGCAGCTCCTCGGGGACGCGGATGCGCTTCACCCGGCTGACCATGCGCGGCATGAACAGCAGCAGCGTGCGGACGCCCTCGTCCACGCTCAGGCCATCGGTCGACATCTCAGATACCTTGCTGGTTAAATTAGCTTTGCTATCAAAGCAAAGTGGCTGACGTCGTCAGCCTATCCCGAGGGGACGATCCATGTCCGACTTCAACCTGCAGGTCATCGAGGAGTTCCGGGCCAACGGGGGGAAGGTGGGCGGCCCGTTCGAAGGGGTGTCGCTGGTGCTGCTGACCACCACCGGCGCCCGATCCGGCCGGCGTCACACCACCCCGGCGGTATACCTGCCCGTGGGCGACCGGATCATGGTCTTCGCCTCCAACGCGGGCGGCCCGAAGCATCCGGCCTGGTACCACAACCTGGTCGCCGACGCGCGGGTGACCGTCGAGACCGGTGCGGAGACCTACGAGGCGACCGCCGTCGTGCTGCACGGCGAGGAGCGCGACCGGTTCTACGCCAGGCAGGCCGGACTCGATCCGGCCTTCTCCGCCTACCAGGCCGGCACGGACCGGGTCATCCCGGTGGTCGCGCTGCACCGCAGGGACGCGGCCCGCGCCGGGGCGCTCGGCGAGCACCTGGTCAAAATCCACCAGGAGCTCCGCGAACGGCTCGCCGGCCTCCGCGGCGGCGATCCCGGCGAGGACCTGCGGACGCACTGCCTGCTCTACTGCGAGGCGCTCCGCGCGCACCACACCGGTGAGGACGAGCTCGGGTTCCCGCGTCTTGAGCGGCAGTTCCCCGAGCTGGCCCCGGCGCTGGCCCGGCTGCGCGAGGAGCACGTGGTGGTGGCGCGGATCACCGGCGAGATCAGGGCGCTGCTCGACGGTGGCGACATCGAGCGGGTCCAGGCCGACCTCGACCGGCTGGCCGCCGAGCTGGAAGCCCACTTCGCCTATGAGGAACAGCAGCTCGTGGCCGCTCTGAACGAGCTGAGCTGAGCCGCGCGGGCGGTCCCGCCGGGCGGTGGCGCCGGTGGCTCCGGCGCGCGTCCGGCCCGCGCCGCGCGCCGCGGGCCGCCGCATCCGTTGGAACCCGGGTGGGAATCCGATAGGAAGAGATCCATGACTACCGAGCAGACGTTCGTCATCGTCGGAGCGGGCCTGGCCGGGGCGAAGGCCGCGCAGTCCCTGCGGGAGGAGGGGTTCACGGGCCGGATCACGCTGATCGGCGCCGAGGCCGAGCGCCCGTACGAGCGGCCCCCGCTGTCCAAGGGCTACCTGCTCGGCAAGGAGGAGAAGGCCAAGGTCTACGTCCACGACGAGGGCTGGTACGGCGAGCACTCCGTGGAGCTCCTGACCGGACGCCGGGTGACCGGCATCGACCGGTCCGCGCACGAGGTGGAGCTCGACGACGGCCGGCGGCTCGGATACGCCAAGCTGCTCCTGGCCCCCGGCGCGTCCCCGCGCCGCCTCGACGTGCCCGGCGCGGACCTGGACGGCGTTCACTACCTGCGCAGCCTCGACGACTCCGAGAGGCTGCGCGGGGCCGTCCGGGGCGGTGGCAGGGTGGTCGTCGTGGGGGCCGGTTGGATCGGGCTGGAGACCGCGGCCGCCGCCCGCGGATACGGCTGCGAGGTGACGGTCGTCGAGCCGCGGCCGGTGCCGCTGCAGGCGGCGCTCGGCCCCGAGATGGGCGCCTTCTTCGCCGAGGTGCACCGGCGCCAGGGCGTCGACGTACGGCTCGGCCGGGGGGTGACCGGGTTCCGCGGCGACGGGCGCGTCCAGGCGGTGCTCACCGACGACGGCGGCGAGATCCCGGCCGACGTGGTGATCGTCGGTGTCGGCGTGCACCCGGACGTCGAGCTCGCCGAACGTGCGGGCCTGGCCGTCGACAACGGGATCGTCGTCGACGAGTCCCTCCGCACCGACGATCCCGACATCTACGCCGCCGGCGACGCGGCCAACGCCTTCAACCCGCTGTACGGCGCCCGCATCCGCGTCGAGCACTGGTCCAACGCCCTCAACGGCGGCCTGGCCGCGGGCAGGGCCATGCTCGGCCAGAAGGTCGTCTACGACCGGCCGCCCTACTTCTTCACCGACCAGTACGACGTCGGCATGGAGTTCTCCGGCTGGTTCGCGCCGGGCGGCTACGACTCCGTCGTCGTCCGGGGAGACCTGGAGGCGCGGGACTTCCACGCCTTCTGGCTCGCCGGCGGCCGTGTCGTGGCGGGGATGCACGTCAACCGGTGGGAGGAGGGCATCGCGCCGGTCCAGGAGCTGATCCGCGGCGGCGCCCCGGTCGCCCCCGACCGGCTCGCCGACCCCTCGGTGCCGTTCGCCGACCTCGTGCGGGGCTGACCGGCGGCCGCGTGCCCCCGTCCCGACGCGAGGATGGGCGCGGGGCCCGACCCCGGCGTGAGGACGGGTGCGGGCCCTGCCCTGGCGTGAGGACGGGTGCGGGCCCGGCCACCGGGGCCGGGGCACGCGGTGGCCGGGCGGCAGGCTCTCGCTGAGTCCATTTCATGGCATAAAATGGCTGATTCGTGCGTTCTGAACGGATGCAGGTAATGACCGCATGGCGGCCGCCATAGGCGGTATCTACCCCGGTCGAAGCCCACCACGACGGTGCGCTCCCGGACCGGGCGGCGCTCCGTCTGGACTCCGACGGAGAGTGATGAAGTCCTACCTTGCCGTGCTCGGTTCCCCCGGTGCCTGGCGTTTCCTCGTCCCCGCGTTCCTCGCGCGCCTGCCGTACGCCATGTTGCAGCTCGGCATCCTCCTGCTCGTGCAGTGGTCGACCGGCTCGTACGGCGCCGCCGGGATCGCGGCCGCGGCCGCGGCCGTGGCGCAGGCGCTGGCCGGGCCGCAGACCGGGCGGCTCGCCGACCGGTACGGCCAGCCGAAGGTGCTCGTCCCGCAGGTCGCCGTGCACGCCGTCGCACTGGGCGCCCTGCTCGTGCTCGCCTCCGCCCACGCCCCGGCCCTCCCGCTGGTGGTGGCGGCGGCGCTGGCCGGCGCCTCGGTGCCGCAGGTCGGTTCGATGGTCCGGGCCCGCTGGGCGCACCTGCTGGGGCGCTCGGAGCGGCTGGGCACCGCCTTCGCCCTCGAATCCATCACCGACGAGCTGACCTTCACCCTCGCCCCGGTCCTGTTGGTGGCCCTCTCGACGGGCTTCTCCCCGGTCTGGGCGCTGCTGACGGCGCTGGTCATGGTGGTGGCCGGGACGCTGGTGTTCGCCGCGGTCCGCGGGGGCGCCCCGGAGCCGATACCGGTCCGGGTCCGCTCCCGGCGGGGCGTGCTGCGTCTGCGCGGCGTGGCCGTGCTCGCGGTGGCCTTTGTCGCGCTCGGCACCGTCTTCGGCAGCCTCCAGGTCGGCATCACCTCCTACACCGCCGCGCTCGGCCAGGCGGCCGCGGCCGGGCCGATCTACGCCTCCTTCTCGGGGGCCAGTTTCGTCGGCGGCATCCTCTACGGCGTCGTCCGCTGGCGGATCGGCGCCCCCGTGAGGCTGGCCGTCACCGTCGGCCTGCTCTGCGCGACGACGGCCGCCCTGACGCTCGCCGGATCCATCCCCCTGCTGTACGGCGGGGCGGCCATGGCCGGGTTCGTCATCGCCCCCGCCGTCATCACCGGCTACACCCTGGTCGAGACCCTCGTCCCGGCCGAGGTCAGGACCGAGGCGTTCACCTGGCTCAACGGGTCGATCGGCCTGGGCATCGCCACCGGCGCGGCGGTCGCCGGGCAGTTGGTGGACCGGGTCGGCGCCCCGCTGGCCTTCGTGGTCCCGCCGGTCACCACCGGCCTGGCCGCGCTGCTGGTCCTGCTCTTCCTGCGCAGGTTGCGCGCGGAAACGGGTGTGGCCGAGGCCCGCCGGCCGGTCACGGTCTCCTGAGACCCGGGTCCGCCGGCGGGTGCATGACGAGGGCGGGGGCCGACGACGCCGGCGAGGTGGCGCCGTTTGCCCCAGGGTACCCCCCCGGGTATATTGGCGGCATGGAGATGAACGAGTCGATGGTCGGCGACGCGGTGACCCGCCTGCGCCGGGCCCATGGGCAGCTGGCCGGAGTGATCGGGATGATCGAGGCCGGCGAGGACTGCTCGAAGGTTCTCACCCAGCTCGCGGCCGTCTCCAAGGCGCTTGACCGTGCCGGGTTCAAGATCGTCGCTAGCGGGCTGCGTCACTGCCAGGCCGCCCAGGCTCGCGGCGAGGAGGCTCCGATGAGTGTCGAGGAGCTGGAGAAGCTCTTCCTGTCCCTGGCGTAAGGGGCGGGGTCCGCGGCTTGCCGTGGACGGCGGACGGCATGGGCCCGTGGCGCCGTCCCGGCGCCGCATTCCCATGTCTCCGATATACCCCCCAGGGTATATCGATCTCGCGGAGGGGATCGCCGTAGTGGCCAGGAGGCGCCGGCGGTCCTTCCCGTCGCGTCCGCCGCCTCGGCCGGCCTCGTGCCACACGGTCCGTCCGTGAGGGTGACGCCGCCATAGAGCCATGCCCGCCCTCCGGTCCGGGGGGCGGGCTGGAGCAGGGCACATTTCTGCCTTCCATATACCCCCCAGGGTATCTTTATCCGATCGAAAGGACTCCCGATGGAGATCACCTCGTTCCGCACCCCCGGTCTGGGGGACCAGAGCTACCTGCTCACCCACGAGGGGCGCGGCATCCTCGTCGACCCCCAGCGCGACATCGACCGCTTTCTGGCCAAGGCGGCCGAGCGGGATGTGGAGCTCCGGTTCGTGCTGGAGACCCACCTGCACAACGACTACGTCTCAGGTGGCGAGCGGGCCGCGCTCGCCACGGGCGCGCAGCTGGTGCTCCCCGCCGCGGCCGCCGCGGCCTACCCGCACACCCCCGCCTTCCACATGGAGGACATCCCCGGCGGGCAGGGGCTGAGCATCCGTCCGATCCACACCCCAGGCCACACGCCCGAGCACACCAGCTACCTGGTGCTCATCGACGGCGAGCCGGTCGCGGTGTTCTCCGGAGGCAGCCTGCTGGTCTCCTCGGCCGGCCGGCCGGACCTGCTGGGCCCGGAGCGGGCCCGCAGCCTGGCCAAGCTGCAGCACGGCTCGCTGCACCGGCTGGCCGGCCTGCCCGGCGGGGTGGAACTGCTGCCCACCCACGGTGAGGGGTCGTTCTGCACCTCCACCGGTGCCGGCCGCTACACCTCCACCATCGCCGACGAGCTCGCGGGCAACCCGCTGCTGGCCATCGGCGACGCCGAGGCCTTCGCCGACGAGCTGCTCGCCGCCCCGATGCCGATCCCGGCGTTCTACCGGCACATGGGGCCGGCCAACACCATGGGCGTGCCGCCGATGCCGCCCCTGGCCGTGCCCACGCTGAGCGTCGAGGATCTGGCCGACCAGCCCGAGGGCACCCGCGTGGTGGACATCCGCCCGCGCGTCCGGCAGGCCGGCGGCCTGCTCCCCGGGGCGGTCGCGATCGAGATGGGCACCGACTTCGGCAGCTGGGCCGGCTGGCTGCTGCCCTACCAGGCGCCCCTGGTCCTGGTGGCCGACCCCGGCCAGGACGTCGCCGAGGCCGTCACCCAGCTCGCCCGGATCGGCATCGACACCGTGCGCGGCGTCATCACCGACCCCGGGCCGGCCGCCGACCAGACCTTCGAACTGCTGGACCCGGCCGCCTTCACCGCCCGCCTGGCCCGGCCTGGCGCCCAGCTGCTGGATGTGCGGATGCCCGGCGAACACGCCGCCGCCGCGCTGCCCGGCGCGACCCACCGCTTCCTGCCCGACCTGGTCACCCACGGCATCCCCGCCGAGCTGGACGCCTCCCGTCCGGTCCTGGTCGCCTGCGGCTCCGGCCGCCGCGCGAGCATCGCCGCCGGCCTGCTGCTGGCCGCCGGCTACCGGCCGGCCGTGCTGACCGGCGCCGGCGTCACCGACCTGCTCCGGCACCCGGCCGCCACCTGACCCGCCCCCGCCGGTCGGCCAGCACCCCGATCCGACTGTCCCCACCCGCTCCCGAAGAACAGGATTTTCTTGATCATGAGTATGAAGACCAGTGTCGACGTGGCCGCCGCCCGCGCTCTGATCGCGGCCGACCCCGACGTGCTCGTCGTCGATGTGCGCACTCCCGGCGAGTTCGCCTCCGTCCACATCTCCGGCGCCGTCAACCTGCCCCTGGACCAGGTGGACACGCACCTGCGGCGCATCGTCGCCGACGCCGGCGGCACGATGCTGCTGGTCTGTCAGTCCGGCGGCCGGGCCTCCCGGGCGCACACCGCGCTGACCCGCGCCGGCCTGGCCGACGTGGTGGTGCTGGAGGGCGGGATGAACGCCTGGACCGGTGCCGGTGCCCCCACCACCTCCGCGTCATGTCCGATCCCCGGGACCCGGGCCCAGCGCTGGGGGCTGGAGCGCCAGGTGCGGCTGGTGGCCGGCGGCATCGTCGCCACCTCGGTCCTGGCCAGCATCTGGTGGCCGCCGGCCCGGTTCGTCGCCGGGTTCGTCGGCGCCGGGCTGACCTTCGCCGCTGTCACCGACACCTGTGCGATGGGCATGGCCCTGGCCAAACTGCCCTACAACCGCACCCGGGACTTCGACATCGACGCCGTCATCGCCCGGCTGCGCGGTGGCGAGGCCCGGTCATGATCACCACCTGGGCGCTCATCGCGACGGTGCTCGCCGCCGTCGCGGTCGGCGTCACCCTCGGCCTGTTCGGCGGCGGCGGCTCCATCCTCATGGTGCCCATGCTCATGTACATCGCCCAGGTGCCGGGTAAGACCGCGATCGCGATGTCACTGCTGGTGGTCGCCGCCACCAGCGCCGCCGGCCTCATCTCCCACGCCCGTGCCGGGCGCGTCCGCTGGCGCACCGGCCTGATCTTCGGTGCCGCCGGCATGGCGGGCGCCTACGCAGGCGGACTGATCGGCCCGTATCTGCCGGAGACCGTCCTGCTCGGCGGCTTCGCCGCCATGATGGTGGCCACCGCCGTCGCCATGATCAGAGGGCGCTCCCGCGTCTCCGCCAAGACCGGCGCCGACCTGCCGGTCGGCAGGATTCTGATCGACGGCGTCGTCGTCGGCGTTGTCACCGGCCTGGTCGGCGCCGGTGGCGGCTTCCTGGTCGTGCCCGCCCTGGTCCTGCTCGGCGGTATGCCGATGGCCGCCGCCGTCGGCACCTCCCTGCTGGTCATCGCGATGAAGTCACTGGCCGGGCTCGCCGGTTACCTGCAGACCGTCACCATTGACTGGCGCCTGGCGGCCGTCGTCACCGTCGCCGCCGTCGTCGGCGGTCTGGCCGGCGGGCAACTGGCCGGCCACATCAACCCTGACCGGCTCCGCCGCGCCTTCGGCTGGGCCGTCCTGGCGATGGGGGTCTTCGTCCTCGCCCAGCAGGTTCCCACCCTGATGTGACCCGGACGGGTGCTGTCACGCCACGCCGCCGACGGCCGGCGACGGAAGAACGGCGGGACGGAAGAACGGCGGGAACGGACACGAGGGACCGCACGTGTCGGTCCCTCGGAGGAGTGATCAGGCGCCGGCGGCCTGACGGGCGCGGCGGGCCTCGCGGCGCTCGACGAAGCGGGAGGCGGAGACCTCCAGGCGGGCGAGGAACTCCGCGAGCTCCTCACGGGCCTTCTCGCCCTCGGAGTCGAGGTCCTTCATGTCGAAGACGGCCCACTGGCGCAGGACCGGCATGAGGACGTCGTCGAGGTGCAGGCGCAGGTCGTAGATTCCGGCGTTGGCGATGGTCATCGCCTTGCGGGTGAAGCCCTCGATCCCGGTGCCGGGCATCTGGAAGGTGGTCACCACGTCGGTGACGGCGCGCATCGTCTGGCTCGGGGTCAGCTGGAAGGCCGCGTCGAGCAGGTTGCGGTAGAAGAGCATGTGCAGGTTCTCGTCGGCGGCGATCCTGGCGAGCAGGCGCTCGCAGTTGGGGTCCTGGGACGCCTTGCCGGTGTTGCGGTGGGAGATGCGGGTGGCCAGCTCCTGGAAGGAGACGTAGGCCAGTGAGCGGAGCACGCCCTCGTAGGAGTTGGTGAAGCCCTCTCCCATGTGGTTCATGCGGGCCCGCTCCAGGGCGACCGGGTCGACCGCGCGGGTGACCGTCAGGTAGTCGCGGATGGCGGTGCCGTGCCGGCCCTCCTCGGCGGTCCAGCGGTGCACCCAGGTGCCCCACGCCGCGTCGCGGCCGAAGGCCGTGGCGATCTCGTAGTGGTAGCTGGGGAGATTGTCCTCGGTCAGCAGGTTGACGATGAGGGAGACCCGCGCCTCCTCGGGGAGCTTGGAGTCGGTCTCGACCCACGCGTCGCCGCCGAAGACGCCGTCGTAGTCCCTGCCTTCGGACCACGGGACGTATTCGTGGGGGAACCATTCCTTGGCCACCTTGTGGTGACGGTCCAGCTCCCCGGCGACAACGGGCTCAAGCTCAAGCAGCAGCTCGGTCTGGCTGAACTCTCGCATATGGCTTCTCCCTCACTGACTACGGAACCGTAACCTACGTTAGCGTAGGTAAAGCGGGGGTCGGTAAGCGGGATATGTCACCTTTGTTACTGCCTGGTAGGGTTCCCGTGCTCCGGGCGGCCAGGAACACCAGCGCCGCCCCGGCCGGCAGCAGCAGGCGTTCGACCAGGCCGTGATAGTCGGAGCCGCCGATCAGGTCCGCGACCGGCGAGCCCGGGCGGGTGGTCAGGAACACGGCCAGGAGCGCCACCGAGAGCACGCTGAGGGCCGACAGCGCCGGACTCCGGAACCGGCGGCCCAGCATCCAGCCCGCGCAGGGCAGCGCGGTGAAGACCACCGCCGCCGACCAGCTGTGGATCTCCCCGCCGGCGGGGGTGGGGCCGGGGGCCGCGCCGGCCGGGAACACCGCGGTGAGCAGCAGCCCCAGGGCGCCGGCGACGGACAGGACGCGGGCCGCGGCGCTGCGCGTCGGGTCCACGCGTGCCAGGCCGTAGGCGACCCACAGGCAGGCCATGGCCAGCATGATCGTGCCGCCGGTCATGGCCCAGACGCGGGCGTCGAGCGGCGTGTGGCCGACGACCGGGTCCCCGGCCGGATCCACCGGGCCGGCGGCGGCCACGTGCGCGTAGGCCGTCAGGCCCAGGGCGGCGACCGCCCCCGCCATCCCCGGCCAGCGCCGCACCGGGGCCGCGGCCGCTCCGGGCCGCTGTGGTGCCGAGCCCGTGGCCGCTCTGGGTCGGTGCAGCGCCGAGCCTGTGGCCGTCGCGGGCCGGTGCGGTGCCGAGCCTGTGGCCGTCGCGGGCCGGTGCAGTGCCGGGTCCGCCGTCGTTCCGGGCGGGCGCCGTGCCGGGGCGGTGTTCACCACGCCGCCCCCTCGTGGATGGCTCCGGGCCGGGCCGGGAAGGCCGGGTGGTCATGGGCCGGCGCCCCGGACCGCTGCGGTGCGGTCCCGGGCGCGGAGCACGGCGGTCCCGGCGGCGCCAGGTCGGCTGCCACTGCAGTCATGCGCACTCCTCTCATCGCGGGTGAAGACATGGCGGGACGGTCGGGACGTCTCGTGAAGGCGTCCGGAGCGGTCCTCCGGTGGACCCGTGGCAGCGTCCCGTGCCCGGCGGTGCCGGGGCCATAGGGGGTCGACCCTGACTTGGATGAGAATTCCCTGATATCAAGGTCAGGGCAGTTGACCGGCTGACTTCGATTATCATAGTTTCGCGGGCATGGATCTGGTCGGAGCATGGCGGCTGGTCGAGTGGCGGATCGCCCACCCGGACGGTCGGACCTCCCACCCCTTCGGCCGCGACGCGGTGGGCCTGCTCTGCTACACCCCTGACGGCCACATGAGCGCCACCATCGCGCGGGCGGGGCGTCCGCCGCTGCCCGGCGCCGGTCTCTCGCAGGCCTCGCCCCAGGAACGGGCCGAGGCGGCCGCGTCGTTCCTGTGTTACTCGGGCCGCTACGAGATCCGCGACGGCCACGTGGCCCACGACATCGAGATGGCGCTCAATCCGGCACTCTCCGGCGTCACCCGGATCCACGAGCTGAACTTCGCCGGCAACCGCCTCATCCTGGCCGCCGCCGACAACGGCAGATGGCACACGCTGATCTGGCGGCGGGCCTGAGCGCGGCGGCGGTCAGTCGCGCAGGCCGGCGAGGGCCCGCTCCGGCTCCCCGGCGCCCCGGCCGCGCCGCACGTGCCGGACCGCCTCGACCACCACGGTGATCGTCACAGCGATGCCCAGGCCGAGCAGCAGACCCTTGACCGGGTCGTTCTCGAAGGCCGCGCCCCCCACGTAGCCGATCAGTCCCGAGTAGACCGCCCAGGAGACGGCGGCGACGGCGTCGAAGAGGGCGAACGAGCGCCGGGGGTAGGCGACCGCGCCCATGGTGAGGGTGCAGGCGGTCCGGCCGCCGGGGATGTATCGGGCCACCACCAGCACGAGCCCGCCCCGTTCGGCCAGCGCCTTCGACGCCCAGGCGAACGCCTTGCCGCTGCGTCTGCCCTCGCGCAGCCGGTTGCCGGTGGTGCGCCCGATGGCGTAGGAGACGTGGTCGCCGGCGAACGCGCCCAGCGCCGCCACCACGATCACCAGCGCGAGGTTCGGCGCGCCGGTGGAGGCGGCGAACACCCCGGCCGTGATGACGGACGTCTCGGCGGGCACCACGGGGAAGAACCCGTCGAGCATCGCCACCGCGAACAGCGCCAGATAGATCCAGGGCGAGGTCATCACATTGTGCAGGGCGTCGAGGATGGCCTGTGTCACAGCAGCTCCTACTGGTATAGGGGAGGTCTCCTACAGCACGTTGACGGCCCGCCGGTCTCCTGGCATCGGGGGCGGCCCCGGAAGCCGGCGGACCTTGCCCCTGAGATCCCTCAGGGATCCGTCTCCTCGAACCTAGGAGCGGGCAGGGGAGGGCACATCGCGCGATCGGACGCTTCGACCCCCTACTTTCGTCAGGGGAGGTCTGCTACCTCCGACCGAGACGCGTGGCCGCGGCGGCCTTGTAACGTCGCAGGCGTGATGAGATGGATCCGGCGGTCAAGCCGGCGGGAGGTCCGGCGCGACCTGTTGCTGTGGGCTCTGCTGTGCCTGCCGGTGGCCGTGGCCCCGGTCGTCCCTCCCTGGTGGGAGCCGGCCACCGGCTGGGCGTCGCCGGGCTGGGCCGCCGCCGAGGTGGCCGTGCTGGGGGCCGCCGTGCTCGTGAGCCGCGGGGCTCCGCCGGTGGCCATGCTGCTCGCCCTGGCACCGGGCTCGTGGAACGTCAGCGAGGGCCTGGCCACCGTCCATCTCTGGCACCTCGACGACCCGGTCAAGGTGTGGCCGCTGAACGCGCTGACCCCCGCGACCATGGTGCTCGCCTACCTGGCCGGCCGCCGGGCGGCCGATCCGCGCCCCGCGACGCTGGCGTTCGCCGCGATCCTGGGCGTGGGCGCGCTCCTGAGCACGGCCTCCTCCTGCGGTCCGCGGCCCGACGCCGTGACCACGCAGTTCTGGATCCCCGCCCTGTCGGGTGTCCTGCTGTCCGGCCTGCTGCCATGGGGGGTCGGCCGGCTGGCGCAGCGCCGCGCCCGCGAGCGGAGCCTGATCGTCGACCAGGCGCAGCTCCGCGAGCGCAACCGCATCGCCCAGGACATGCACGACTCCCTCGGCCACGACCTCGCGCTCATCGCCCTGCGCGCCGCGGCCCTGGAGATGGCCCCCGACCTGTCCGAACGGCACCGCAGAGCCGTCGGGGAGCTCCGCGAGGCCGCCGCCGAGACCACCGAGCGCCTGCGCCGGGTCATCGGCGTGCTCCGCGCGGGCGACCAGGCGCCGCTGACCCCGTCGCAGGAGAGCGTCGCCGAGATCGTCGACCGGGCGCGGGAGTCGGGCGTGCGGGTGGAGCTGCGCGGCGCGGAGTCGCTGCGCGACCACACGGCCTGCCGGGTCGTGCAGGAGTCGCTGACCAACGCCACCAAGCACGCCCCCGGCTCCGCGGTGACGGTCGAGGTCCTCAGGTCCGCCGCCGAGATCACGGTGACCGTGACCAACCAGGCGGCCCAGGCGGCGCCGGCCCGTCTCCGCGGCGGCGGGCTGGGCCTGATAGGGCTGCGCGAGCGGGTGCGGCTGGCGGGCGGCACGTTCGAATCAGGACCGAAGGGCGGCGGCTTCCAGGTCGTCGCCCGTTTCCCCCACGAGGATGGAGCGACGTGATACGGGTGCTGCTGGCCGACGACGAGGTCATGATCCGGGCCGGGGTGCGGGCCATCCTGGCCGCCGACCCGGAGATCGAGGTGGTCGCGGAGGCGGGCGACGGCCGGCAGGCGGTCGAGCTGGCCCTGAGCCACCGTCCCGACGTCGTCCTGCTCGACATCCGGATGCCCCGGATGGACGGGCTGGCGGCGGCCGCCGAGCTGCGCCGGGCCGCGCCCGGCACCGCCGTGCTGATGCTGACCACCTTCGGCGAGGACGACTACATCGCCCGGGCGCTCGGCGAGGGCGCCGCCGGGTTCCTGCTCAAGTCCGGCGACCCGCGTGAGCTGCTGGCCGGGATCCACGCCGTCGCCGACGGCGCCGCCTACCTCTCGCCGCGCGTCGCCCACCGGGTCATCACCGAGCTCGCCGGCGGCCGGATGACCCGGGCGGCGGCCGCCCGAGAGCAGGTGGCCGCCCTCACCCCACGCGAGCGCGACGTGCTGGCCCTGGTGGGGGAGGGGCTGTCCAACGGGCAGATCGCCCGCCGCCTCTACCTGGTGGAGGGGACCGTCAAGGCCCACATGAGCGCGATCCTCACCCGGCTCGGGGCCCGCAACCGGGTCCAGGCCGCGATCCTCGCCCACGAGGCGGGGCTGCTCGGCTCAGTTGAGCCGCCAGATGGCGAAGTTCAGTGAGGCCGCGTAGGTGACCCAGAGCAGATAGGGCACCAGGAGCCAGGCGGCCGCCCGGCTGATCGGCCGGAACAGGACGACGGTGGCCACGATCGCCGCCCAGAGCACGACGATCTCGGCGAAGGCCAGGCCGTACCGGCCCGCGCCGAAGAACAGCGGGGTCCAGGCCGCGTTGAGGGCGAGCTGGGCGGCGTAGACCCCGAGCGCGGGGGTCCAGCCCCGCGCCGACCAGGCCAGCCAGCCGGAGATCGCGATCATGATGTAGAGCACCGTCCAGGCCGGACCGAACAGCCACTGCGGCGGTGCCCAGGGCGGCCGCTCCAACGCCAGATACTCGCCGCCGGCGTCGACCGCCGACAGCGATCCCACAGCCGCCACCAGCACCAGCGCGGCGGCGAAGACCGGCAGCCCCGCCCAGCGTTTCGGTTGTCGCGCGATGACCATGAAACCTCCCTGCCCTCTTCTTCGTGCCCCTACCCCCGGCCGGTTCCACCCCCGGGGACCTTCCCCGGTCTCCGGCTCCGGGGCCCGCCTCCCACCCCCGTGCGGGGGAGGCGGATCCCCACGCGGGGGGAGGAGCGGGGGGACGGTGACCGGAAGAGTCGCGGGCATGACACGAGTGAGCGACGACACGCGGGCAGGGGCCCTCCAACTGACGGCGACCGCGGTGGCCGTCGCGGGCACGCTGCCCTACCTCACCCTCAAACTCACCTGGCTGACCGGGGGCTCGGCCGGCATCGACGACCCGGCGGTGCTCCAGGACGGCGGCTTCTTCGGCCTCAACCTGCTGACCTTCGGCCTGGACGCGGTGGCGCTGCTGATCGCGCTGGCCTTCGTCCGGCCCTGGGGACGCCGGATCCCGGCAGGACTGCTCCTCGCGCCGATGTGGGTGGGCACCGGCCTGCTGGTCCCGCTCGCGGCCATGGTCGTGCCGGCCTTCCTCGTCGGCCTGTTCGACGGCGGTCCGTTCCCCGGCAGCGGCCCGGTGGCCGGATGGGTCTTCGCCGTGGTCTACACCGGCTTCGTCTGCCAGGGGCTCGGGCTCGTCGCCGGCTTCGTCCACCACGCGCGCCTGCGCTGGCCCGGCGTGTTCACCCGGCGGACCTCGGAGGGCCCGGCGGGGCCGACGCTGGAGCTGCAGACCTTCGTAGCGTGGGGGGCCGTGGCCGTCGCCGCGGTCCTGGCGGCCTTCAACCTGTGCTGGCTCCTCGGCATCCCCTTCGGGCTGCCCGCCGGGGCGCTCATCGGCCGTCCCCCCGCCTCCTGGCTGCAGAACGCGGTGAACACCGTGCTGCCGGTCGCCGGGGCGGCCGGCCTGCTGGCGGTCGTCCGCCGCAGGTCCGGGCGGCCGCTCTGGATGCCGGTGGCGCTCGCCTGGCTCGGTTCGGGCGGCATGTTCGGCTGGTCGATGTGGGGGCTGCTGGTCACGCTGACGCCCAGCGACCTGGGATCCGGCGGCCCCGGCGGTGGGAGCGCGCTGGAACTGGTGACCCTGTTCACCGTGCTGGCCGGTCTGGTCATCGGCCTGGCCGGGGCCTTCGCCCTGGTCGAGCGCGAGCGCTCCTAGCCGGGCGAGCCCCGTTCCGGCCGGGCGAGCCCCGTCCGTCGCCGGAGTCGCCCGGGTGCGCCACGCTCACATCTCGGTCCGTCGCCGGAGTCGCCCGGGTGTGCCACGCACACGCCTCCGTCCGCGGCCGGAGCCCGCCGGGCGCGTCACGCTCACGCCTCCGCGCGCCGCCCGTTCAGCCGGCGTCCGGACCGAGGCAGGCCCGCACCAGCTCGGGGACCAGCCCGGCGAGCAGGTCCTTGTCCTGCGGCCGCCCGGGCTCGTACTCGGTGACGCCGAGGCCCACGATCTCGAAACGCTCCGCCAGGGCGGCGACCTGGGCGACGAGCTCCGCCGGGGCAAGCCCGCCCGGCTCGGGGACGCCGACGGAGGCGAACACGTCCGGGTCGAGCACGTCGAGATCGACATGGACGTAGACCGCTCCGGCGCCGGTCCCCGCCACCGCCTCGACGAGTCCGGCCAGGTCCGCCACGCCGAGGTGGGAGATCCCCGCAGCGCGGACGTAGTCGCGCTCGGCGGGATCCAGCGCCCGCACCCCGGCCAGGACGAGCCGCTCCGGCGGGAGCGGCCGGTCGGGCACCAGCTCCGGCGGGCCGTCACCGAGCAGCGTGCGCGCCACCATGCCGTGGAAGGCCCCCGAGGGGGACGAGGCGGGTGTGTTGAGATCGCCGTGAGCGTCGAACCACACGACCGCCAGCCGCCCGCCGTGGCGCCGTGCCGCCGTCGCGATCGGTCCGAGCTCCACCCCGCAGTCCCCGCCGACCGTGACCGTGAAGCGCTCCCGCGCGTGGGAGAGCGCCGCGCGGGTCCGCTCGGCGGTCTCCGCGAGTGTCGGGCCGACCCGCACGGTGACCCGTTCGGCGTCGGGGACCATGGCGGCCAGCAGCGCCGCCCCCTCGCTCAGCCGCGAGGCGGTGGCCGAGGACGACCCCTGCCACTGCGGCACTTCCACGACCGTCACCCCGGGCGGGCCCGTCTTCTCCTGGCGCATCCCCACAGTCTCGCCCGGTCGCCCCGGAGAGGTCCACTTCGAAGTCCTCGCCCGACGCGCCCGGAACCAGGACAAGCGCCCGCGGGCCGCCGTCGCGCCGCGCGGTCCGGGCCCTCGTCGCCCCGCTCCCCCCGAGGCGCGCTCCTATGCGGGGGCCGGGTCGTGGTGCAGGCGGCGCAGGACGCGGCGGAAGGCGTAGACGGACACGGCCACCGCCAGGCCGCTGATCAGGGCGACGACCGAGGTGCGGACCAGCAGGTAGGTGCCGACCGACTGGTGGACCAGCAGCCAGATGCTCACCGCGGAGTTGACCAGCAGCACGAAGGCCCACAGCAGGGTGATCCGGGCGAAGAACCGGCGGACCCGTTCGTGCTTCAGCACCGCCGTGGGCAGGTGGATGTAGTCGAGGGTCAGCTTCTGCACCAGCGGGCGGTTCAGCCGCACCGAGGCCAGGAAGACGACGCTGATGCAGATCGTGCCCAGCTCCGGCTGGAGGAGGAAGAGCTTCATGCTCCCGCTCCACAGGGCCAGCAGCGCCCGCACGGTGATCGCGATGGCGGCCAGGACCATCGTCCCCGGCACCGGGACCCGCCGGACCAACCGCCATCCCACTCCGGCGTACACCCAGCTCACCGCGGTGATCAGCGCGCCGTGCTCGCCGAGGACGGCCAGCGCGGCGTAGAAGACGGCGAGGGGGGCGATGACGCCTTCCAGGACCTTCGGCACCGCCTGCCGGGCCAGGACGGTGAGACGGGGGAGGACGACGGGTGGATGGCTCATAACGCTCCACGGGACGGTGGAATGACCGGCGCTGGGTCCGCGCCTACCCCGACAGGGGACTGCCAGACCTGTCGGATCCGACGTATGGGCGTACGGCGAGGCCGTCCGGTGTCGGCGGGCCACTTACCGTACCCGAACCGAATGCATGCCTTCCCTATAACCTTCCAAGGCCGTATGGCCCGCCCGCTCCCGCCGCCGGCCGCACGGCCCGCCCGCCCTGGTCGCCGGCCTGAGGGGCGGCGGTCCCATGGGAAGTACGGTGTGGCCGTAACGGTTAGGAAACGGGAGCTTTCCCGATGACGTCCGGTCCGAGACGATTCATGCATGGCAGTGCGCGCGCACACGTCCGACCGGTCAACCGAGGGTGTCGCGAATGTGGCGGCCCAGCTCGTCCGCTGGCCCGATCTGGCACTGAAACGCACCCGCAGGGGGATCGGTTTCCGGACCAGCGGCCGGGAGATCGTCAGGATGTCGGGGGATCACACCGCGGAGCTGCTGCTCACCACGGCGGTGATCGACCGGTGGGCCCGGGTGCTCACCGACTGCCGGCGGGTCACCCCCGGCCGGGACGCCGGGTGGGTGACCATGACGATCGAGGGCAAGGCCGACGCCGACCTGTTCCTCTCGCTCGTCAGCGTGGCGATCAAGGTCAACCAAGCGTCGCGGTAGCGAGCCGCGCGCCGAAGCCGATGAACAGCGCGCCCACCCCCGAGGTCAGCCCGGCCGACAGCTTGCGGCGGGCCCGGAACTGGTGGGCCAGGTAGGTCCCGCCGAAGATCAGCATCGACAGGTACAGCACGCTGAACAGCTGGCAGATCGCGCCCAGGATCAGGAACGACAGCGCGGGCGTGCCGTAGCCGGGGTCCACGAAGTTGATGAAGAACGCGATGAAGAACAGGATCGCCTTCGGGTTCATCAGGCTGATCACCAGGGCCTTGCGGAAGGGGTTGTCCGCGCTCGGCTCCGCCGCCGCGACGGTCTCGGCGGTCCCGCCCGCCCGCCAGGAGCGCCAGGCCCCCCGCAGCATCTGCAGCCCCATCCACGCCAGGTAGGCGGCCCCGATGTATTTGACGACGTTGAACAGGATCGGCGTCGACCGCAGGAGCGAGGCGGCCCCGGCGGCGGCGAGCGCCATCAGGATGGTGTCGCCGAGGAAGACCCCCATCGCACCCCGGTAGCCCTGCCGTACCCCGCGCTGCGCGGCGGTGGTGAGAACGTAGAGGGAGTTGGGGCCCGGCAGCAGGATGATGAAGAAGGCGCCGGTGACATAGGTCCATATATCGGTTATGCCGAAGAACATAGTGGTGCTCCAGGGGGCGTTACGGGATCCGTATCACGGTACTCCCCATGGCGGACACGGGGTCCGGCCGGTGCCCGCGACCGTGGTCTGCCCCACCAGGCGACCCGGGCCGGCCGACCTCCCCGGTTCACCCGCCTGGCCGGTCAGGCCAGGCGGGGCTCCGACGGCCCGCGCCGCGCTCGCGGCGCCGTGGCTCAGCCGCCGTGCAGGACCGCGCGCAGCCGGGGGGCGAATCCGTCGGGGTCGTCGGAGAAGGCGATGTGGCCGCCGGGGAAGGCCGTCGGCGCCGTGCCGAGCGCCGCGGCGAGCGCGGCCGACGTGCGGTCGCAGAGCTGGCCGGCCGACTCGACGCCGACGCCGACCACGACGCGGGTCGGCCCGGCGCGCAGGGCGGCGATGTCGGGCTCCCAGCGGGTGGTCGCGCGCATCTCGTGCAGGAACCAGAAGCGCTCGTCGGCGACCTGCTGCGGATCGGGCTCGTCCGGCGCCGCCACGGGCGCGCCGGACTCCTCGGACTCGGGCATCACGATGTTGGCGTTGACCATGAACTTGGCCCAGGCGCCCGCGACGTCGCCGGAGACGTAGGTGGCGATGATGTCCTCGACCGCGGCGTCGCGCTCCTCCCGGTCGTCGAGCAGGCGGTTGAGCGGGGGCTCGTGCGCGATCACGGTGTGCACCTGCCCGGGATGGGCGACGGCGAGCGCCAGCGCGCTGACGGCGCCGCCGCTGGACCCGAAGACCGCGGCCGGGCCGGCGTCGAGGTGGGTCAGGAGCCGGGAGAGGTCGTCGGCGCGCATCTCCGGGGTCGAGTCCTGGTCGGGGTCGTCGAGGGGGCTGCGGTTGAGGCCCCGCGGGTCGGTGGTGAGCACGGTGTGGTCGGCGGCGAGCAGGTCGGCCAGCGGCGCGAAGAACGTGGCGTTCATCGGGGCGCCGACGAGCACCACGAGGGGGCCCTGGCCCCGCACCTCGTAGTACAGCGTGGCGCCCGGGACCTTGAGGGAGCCGGAGGTGACGGTCGTCGTGCGGTTCATCGGAATCTCCTGCGACGGTGCTGCGGTGCTCGGTCGGAGAAGGGACTCCCGCCGTGGGGCAGAATCGTCGCTCGTGAGCGAAGTTTTTTCCGCACGGACCGCCGGCCCGGCCGCGGAGGGCGCCCAGGATCCCGACCTGGCCCGGGCGCGCGACGGGGACGACGCCGCCTTCACCCGCCTGGTCCAGCCGTTGCGCCGGGAGCTGCACGCCCACTGCTACCGCATGCTCGGCTCCACCCACGACGCCGACGACGCCCTGCAGGACGCCCTGCTGCGGGCCTGGCGGGGGCTCGCGCGCTTCGAGGGGCGCAGCTCGCTGCGCTCGTGGCTCTACACCGTGGCCACCCGCACCTGTCTGGACACCATCGAGACCCGCGGCAGGCGGGCCCTGCCGGTCGACCTCGGCCCCTCCAGCGACCGCGCCGTGGTCGGCGACGTCCCGCTGGCCGAGGTCGCCTGGCTGGGGCCCTACCCCGACGCGGGCCTCGGCGACGGTCCGGCCGGTCCGGGCGCGCGCTACGAGCAGCGCGAGGCCGTCGAACTGGCCTTCGTCGCCGCGCTGCAGCACCTGCCGGGCAACCAGCGGGCGGCGCTGCTGCTGTTCGAGGTCCTCGGCTTCTCCGCCGCCGAGATCGCCACCATGATGAGCACCTCGACCATGTCGGTGAACTCCGCCCTGGCCCGGGCCCGCAAGGTCGTGGCGGAGAAGGTCCCCTCCGTCACCCAGCAGCAGACGCTGCGCCGGATCGACGACGCCCGGGTGCGGGAGATCGTCGCCGGCTACTCCGCCGCGCTGGAACGCGGCGACGCCGACGCCCTGGTCGCGCTGCTCACCGAGGACGTCACCTGGTCGATGCCGCCGCTGGGGCACTGGTACCACGGCCTCAGGGCCGTCACCGACTTCGCCGTGCAGATCCCGCTGACCAGATGCGGGAACTGGCGGCACCTGCCGACCGGCGCGAACGGCCAGCCCGGCGTGGGCTGCTACCTCTGGAACGACGGCGCCGGCGCGCACCTCGGCTGGTCGATCAACGTGCTGACCCTGCGCGGCGAGCGGATCGCCGAGATCACCTCGTTCGTCGGCGCCGACCACTTCGCGTCCTTCGGGCTGCCCGCCTCACTGCCCTGACCCGGGACGGCCCCGCGTCGACGGACCGGCCCTCGCGTCGACGGACCGGCCGCCGCGTCGACGGCCGGTCACGCCGCTGAACCGGGCCCGCCGTCCCGCCGGCGGGCCCGGTTCAGCGGCCGTCGGCCAGCGGCTGGACCCGGTGGGGGACCACGGTGGACAGGGTGATCACCGTGCTGCTCCGCCGTACTCCGGGGATGGCCAGGGTCTGGTCGATGATCTGCTGGATGTGCTCGTGGTCGCGTCCGGCGATGCGGCACCAGACGTCGCCGGGGCCGGTGACGATGTGGGCTTCGAGGACCTCGGGGATGGCCGCGAGGGCGGTGGAGATGTCGGCGCGGGAGATCTGCTCCACCTCAAGGGTGGTGAAGGCCTGCACCGGGTAGCCCAGGGCGCGCGGCGACAGGTTGGGGCCGAAGTCGGTGATCACGCCGTCGGCGACCATCCGGTCCAGGCGGGCCTGGACGGTGCCCCGGGCGACGCCGAGAAGGCGGGAGATCTCCAGCAGGCCGGTCCGGGGGCGCTCCCTGATCAGCTGGAGCACCCTGCGGTCGAGTCCGTCCAGGCCGTCCCTCCGAGCTGCCAATCTGTCCACCTCCGGAGTGTGGTCCGTACCCGGTACTGGCAATCTGCCAGCGGATCGGCCGCGCTGTTGCCCCGCTTATGGCTGCAATTCAGACTACGCCTGCATATATGTCAACTATGGAGGCGATCGTGGCACGGGAACATTCCCATCCGTTCATCCCGTACCGGCCCGTGCGCTACCCCGAGGGCGAGATGGTGACGCGGGGCCGGGAGTTCTACGAGCACATGGACCTGCGCCGGAGCGTGCGGTTCTTCAGCGACGAGCCGGTGCCGCGCGAGTGCGTCGAGCTGGCCGTCCGGACGGCCAACACCGCGCCCTCGGGGGCCCACCAGCAGCCGTGGAAGTTCGTGGTGATCGGCGACCCGGAGACGAAGAAGCGGATCAGGGAGGCGGCCGAGGTCGAGGAGCGGCAGAACTACGAGGGCGGGCGGCTGACCCCCGAGTGGCGCGCGGCCCTGGCCCACCTGGAGACCGGTTCGGACAAGGGCTATCTCGAAACGGTGCCGTGGCTGGTGGTCTGCTTCGCGGAGAAGTACGGCGTGCGTCCCGACGGCGCCAGGGTCAAGCACTACTACGTCAACGAGAGCGTCGGCATCGCCTGCGGGTTCTTCATCGCGGCCCTGCACGCGATGGGCCTGTCCACGCTGACCCACACCCCGAACCCGATGGCGTTCCTGACCGACATCTGCGGGCGTCCGGGCAACGAGCGGCCCTACATCCTGTTCCCGATCGGCTACGCGGCCGACGACGCCGAGGTCCCCGACCTGGTCCGCAAGCCCCTGTCGGAGGCCATGGTCTGACGTCCGGTGCGGCGGAGGCCCCCCTGCGGCGGGCGGGCCGTGCGGGGCCTCCGCCGCCGTCGCCGCCCCCTGCGGCGCCGGTCACCCGGGGAGCTGGAACGTGCCTAGCTGGGTCGTTGAAACCTGGAGTTTTTGGGCCTTGTGGGGAAAGTCTGTCAAGGCTACGATCGCGACAACTCTTAGGAAACTTTCCTAAAAGAAATGCCCAAGGGGAGCCTCCATGGCCCGTCCGCCGCCGACCGACCGGATTGCAAGCTGCGGAAACCCAACGACGGCAGTCGTCACTGCCTGAAGTCCGACCGTCCGGACGCCTCATACCCCCCGAGTTCCCCTCTGATGGGAGCGATCATGCGGCGCGCCCTCCCCTTACTTGTCCTGACTGCCCCAGCAAGCCCCCTTCCCGCGCCACTCCCACCAAATGGAGCCGGCGCCGCGGGCGCCTCCGCCATCCCCGCCCCGCCGCCGGGACGGGCGGGCACATAGGGCCGGCGACCCGTCCGGGGCGATGTCCCGAGGGGACCGGTGACGGCGGCCCCTCACCACCGCGCCGGGCACGGCCGCGCTGATCCACGGCGCGCTCCCGCCCTTCCTGCGGGGCCGGGACCGTGCCCTACCCGCCGTACGGCTCGCGCCTCGCCTCCTCGTTCTCCCCGAGGAGCACCCCCCAGGGGGTGCGAGCCGTACGGCCACCCCCCCACCGAATCCATGAGGTTAACGTGAAATTTCGCGTCATCGCTCGATCTCTCGTCGCCGTGGCGGCCCTCATCCTGGCGATGATGGCCGCGGTCCCCGCCCAGGCCGCCTCGGCCTCCGCCACCTTCGTCAAGGTCGGCGACTGGGGCTCCGGCTTCGAGGGCAAATACACGATCAAGAACGACTCCACCACGGCCCTGACGAGCTGGAAGGTCGAGTTCGACCTCCCGGCGGGGGTGAGCGTCGGATCCTTCTGGGACGCCACGCTGACCCGCAGCGGCCAGCACTTCACCTTCGCCAACGTCGGCTGGAACGGCAGCGTCCCGGCCGGCGGCAGCGTCAGCTTCGGCTTCCTCGGCACCCCCGGCGGGGCGGCCGCCGTACCGACCGGCTGCAAGCTCAACGGCGCCGACTGCGGCGGGAGCGGGGAGACCGCGCCCGGCAAGCCGGGTGCGGTGACGGCGACGGGCGGGGCGAACAGTGTCGCGCTGTCGTGGGGGGCCTCCAGCGGCACGGTGACCGGTTACCGGGTGTATGAGGGCGCGGTGTTGAAGGCCACGGTGACCGCTACGACGGCGACGGTCTCCGGTCTGGGGGTGTGCGAGGCGCACACCTACACCGTCGCGGCCTACAACGGCACGGGTGAGGGTCCCAGGAGCGACCCGGCGAGCGCCACCACGACCGGCTGCACCACCGGGGTCCCCGGCAAGCCGGGTGCGGTGACGGCGACGGGCGGGGCGAACAGTGTCGCGCTGTCGTGGGGGGCCTCCAGCGGCACGGTGACCGGTTACCGGGTGTATGAGGGCGCGGTGTTGAAGGCCACGGTGACCGCTACGACGGCGACGGTCTCCGGTCTGGGGGTGTGCGAGGCGCACACCTACACCGTCGCGGCCTACAACGGCACGGGTGAGGGTCCCAGGAGCGACCCGGCGAGCGCCACCACGACCGGCTGCCCCGACAACCCACTGCCCAAGCACTTCCTCACCGGCTACTGGCACAACTTCGACAACCCGGCCGTCGAGCTCAAGCTGTCGGCGGTGCCCAACGAGTACGACCTGGTCGCGGTCGCCTTCGGCGAGTCCACCACCACCCCCGGCGAGGTCGTCTTCGGCGTCGACCCCGGCCTGTCGGCCTCCCTCGGCGGCTACACCGACGCCCAGTTCAAGGCCGACGTGCAGACGCTCCACTCGCGTGGCAAGAAGGTCATCCTCTCGGTCGGCGGCGAACTCGGCCGCGTGCAGGTGGCCAGCGCCGCCGCGGCGACGAAGTTCGCCGACTCCGTCCACGCCCTGATGCAGAGCTACGGCTTCGACGGCGTGGACATCGACCTGGAGAACGGCCTCAACGCCACCTACATGGGCCAGGCGCTGCGGGCGCTGCGCGCCAAGGCGGGCGCGGGCCTGATCATCACGATGGCCCCGCAGACCATCGACATGCAGTCCACCGGCGCGGAGTACTTCAAGCTCGCGCTGAACATCAAGGACATCCTCACGGTCGTCCACACCCAGTTCTACAACTCCGGCTCGATGCTCGGCTGCGACCAGATGGCCGCCTACTCGCAGGGCACGGTCAACTTCATGACCGCGCTGGCCTGCATCCAGCTGGAGAACGGCCTGCGCCCCGACCAGGTGGCGCTCGGCCTGCCCGCCGGACCCGGCGCGGCCGGCGGCGGGATCGTCGCCCCCTCCCTGGTGAACCAGGCACTGACCTGCCTGGCCACCCGGACCGGCTGCGGCAGCTTCGTGCCGCCGCGCGCCTACCCCGGGATCCGGGGCGCGATGACCTGGTCGATCAACTGGGACGCCTCGAACAACTGGAACTTCTCCAGGACCGTCAAGCCGCATCTCGCGACTCTCCCCTAGGAATGCGCATGAGATTACGTCGCATGGCCTTCGCCGTACTCGCCGCCCTGGCGATGACCTTCACCGGGCTCACCGCCGCCGCGAACGCCGCGCCCCAGGCGGCCGCCGTGTTCGCCGCCCCCCAGTGGCAGGCGTGGACGGCCTATGCCGTCGGCGCCCAGGTGACCTACAACGGCGTCGACTACGAATGCATCCAGGGCCACACCTCCCTGCCCGGCTGGGAGCCGTCCAACGTCCCCGCCCTGTGGAAGGTGGCCACCGGCGGCGGTGACCCCACGCCGCCCAGCGTGCCCGGCAACCTCCGGGTGACCGGCACGAGCTCGTCGAGCGTCTCGCTGGCCTGGGACGCCTCCACCGACAACGTCGGCGTCACCGGCTACAACGTCTACCGGGGCTCGACCCTGGTGACCACCGCCACCGGCACCTCCTACACCGACTCCGGGCTGACCGCCTCGACCAGCTACACCTACACCGTCCGCGCCCGCGACGCCGCCGGGAACCTCTCCGGTGTCGGCGGCCCGGTCACCGCCACCACCTCCGGCAACGGCACGCCCGGCCAGCCCGGCGCCCCGTCGGTCACCGGCTCGACCGACGGCAGCCTCTCCCTGTCATGGGGCGCGTCGTCCGGCACCGTGACCGGCTACCGCGTCTACGAGGGCACCACCCAGCGCGCCCAGGTCACCGGCACCACCGCCACGGTCTCCGGCCTGGGCACGTGCGAGGCGCACACCTACACGGTCAGGGCCTACAACTCCGTCGGCGAGTCCGCCCCCAGCGCCCAGGTCACCGGCACCACCACCGGCTGCCCGAACCCCGGCGGCAAGATGGACGGCGCGCCGTACCTCTACACCGGCTGGGGCAACCCGCCCAGCCCGGTCACGGTGATGAACGCGACCGGCATCAAGTCCTTCACCATGGCGTTCATCCTGTCCAGCGGCGGCTGCAACCCGGCCTGGGACGGGCAGCGCCCGCTGACCGGCGGCGCCGACCAGGCGGCCATCAACCAGATCAAGGCCGCCGGCGGCAGCGTGCAGATCTCCTTCGGCGGCTGGCAGGGCAACAAGCTCGGCCCGAACTGCTCCACCCCGGCCGCCTTCGCCGGCGCCGTGCAGCAGGTCATCAACGCCGTCGGCCCGGCGGTGGTCGACTTCGACATCGAGAACACCGACGAGTTCGAGAACTACACCGTGCAGGACCGGATCCTCAACGGCCTGAAGATCGTCAAGGCCAACAACCCGAACGTCAAGGTCGTCGTCACCTTCGGCACCTCGACCAGCGGCCCGACGGCCCCCGGCATCCGCCTGATCAACCAGGCCAAGGCGCTCGCCGTGCCGATCGACAACTACACGATCATGCCGTTCGACTTCGGCGGCGGCGCCAACATGTACCAGAGCACGATCAACGCCTCCGAGGGCCTGAAGAACGCCCTCAAGTCGGCCAACGGCTGGACCGACGCCCAGGCCTACGCGCGGATGGGCATCTCCGGCATGAACGGCCTGTCCGACCAGCAGGAGCAGACCTCTCCTGCGCAGTGGACGCAGATCCGCGACTGGGCCAAGTCCAAGGGCCTGACCCGCTTCGCGTTCTGGTCGGTCAACCGTGACCGCCCCTGCCCCGGCGGCGGCGTCCAGGAGAACTGCAGCGGCATCGCCCAGGCCGACTGGGAGTTCACCAAGATCACCGCCGGCTTCTAGCCGGCCCGGCCCGCACCCCGGTCACGGCGGGGGGGGCGCGCCCCCCCGGCCCCCCCACCACTAGCGCAATGACCAACCTGA
>NZ_JBSFPS010000127.1:0-26566 GCF_053588315.1 Streptosporangium sp. NPDC003464
GCGCGCCGCGGGCGAGCGCCTCGACGTCCAGCGGCTGCGCGTACTCCCGGTCGATCCGGTCGCGGACACGGCGCAGCCGCGCGAGGTCGCGCAACTGCTGCGCCGCGGCGGGTCTGCTGGTCACCTGCGTGATAGTGCCACATCGCGAGGACCGGCGGTAAATGCCCGGCCGGGGACACCGGAGCATCCGGGGCCGGACGAGGGCACCTGCGGCTTCTACGCCGGCTCCGGCACAGCGGCGGCTCGTACGCCGGCTCCGGCGCCGTGGTCCGGGCGGCCGGGCACCGACGCCGTCTGGGTGATCCATGAGGGGCGATACCGTCTCATCGTGCATCCGCGGACTGCCCTTGAGGCCATTTCCCTGCGGCCGCAGGCCTTCCTGCGGTCGTCGTGGCCGTGGAGGTCGCTGGCGTACCTGGCGTCGAGCGTCCTGCTCTGCGGCGGTGTCGGGCTGGTCGCGGCGGTCATCGGTCTCCTGGAGCCGGTGCCGGTCCAGATGGTCGCCGGGCTGGCCGCCTTCGTGGCGGCGGTCCCGCTGGTGGCCGGGTTCGAACGCCGCCGGCTGCGGCTGGTGGACGCCGTCCCGATAGCGCAGCCGCCGGACGGGCGGTGGCGCGGTGTCGGCCTGGCCGTCGCCTCGCTGCTGGCCCTGTGGTGGATCGACGTGGTGATGGTCGGTCTCACCGTCGGAGGCCCGGTCCTGCTGATCCTCTCGCCCGCCGTACAGCCGCTGGCGCCGGAGGGCGAGCTGACTCTGGCTCAGGCGCTGGCCGTCTCGGCGGCGAGTGTGCTCCTGCTCCTGCCGGCCGTCTACACCTTCACCGCCTGGGCGGGGGCACGCGGGGCGATGGCCAGGGGCCTGCTCGCCTCCCGGGACACGGAGCTGAGCGAGGTCCTGCGGTCGCGGGCCAGGCTTGTGGACGCCTTCGAGACGGAGCGGCGCAGGATCGAGCGGGATCTGCACGACGGCGCCCAGCAGCGGCTGGTCGCGCTCTCCATGAGGCTGGGGATGGCCAGGCTCGACCTGCCCCCCGACTCCCCGGCGGGGGAGCAGCTCGCCCAGGCCCACCAGGAGGCCAAGCGGGCGCTGAGTGAGCTGCGGGAGCTGATCCGTGGTGTGCACACGCAGGTGCTCACCGACCGCGGCCTGCCCGCCGCCGTGCGGGAGGCGGCGGGACGCTCCCCGATCCCGGTGGATGTGAACGTCGCGCTGGACGACCGGTTGCCCGCGGCCGTCGAGGTCGCCGCCTATTACGTCGTCTCCGAGGCCCTGGCGAACATCGCCAAGCACAGCCGGGCGGGCCGGGCCTCGGTGCACGGCCAGGTCACCGGCCGGGTGCTGCTTCTGGAGATCCGCGACGACGGCGTGGGGGGCGCGGACCCCTCGAAGGGCACGGGGCTGACCGGGCTGTCGGACCGGCTCGCGGTGGTCGATGGCAGAATGTCGCTGTCCAGCCCGGCGGGTGGACCGACGTTGATGCGAGTGGAGATCCCGTGCGCGTAGTGATCGCCGAGGACGACGTCCTGCTCCGTGAGGGGCTCGTCGGCCTGCTGGAGCGGTTCGGGCACACGGTCGCCGCGTCGGTGGGCGACGCCGAGGCCCTCGTCGCGGCGGTGCGTGAGCACCGGCCCGACGCCGTGGTGACCGACGTGCGGATGCCCCCCGGCTTCACCGACGAGGGGCTGCGTGCCGCGATCGCGCTGCGCAGGGAACACGCCGGCCTCGCCGTGCTCGTGCTCAGCCAGTACGTCGAACAGACCTACGCCGCCGAACTGCTCGACTCGGGCCGCGGCGTCGGCGTCGGCTACCTGCTGAAGGACCGGATCGGGGACGTGACCGAGTTCGTCGACGCGCTCATGCGGGTGGCCGGGGGCGGCACCGTCGTCGACCCCGAGGTGGTGCGCCAGCTCCTCCGCCGGCGCCGTGATCCGCTGGAACGGCTCACCCCTCGGGAGCTCGAGGTGCTGGCGCTCATCGCCGAGGGGCGCTCCAACGCCTCGATCGCCCGTGAGCTGTCCGTCACCGACGCGGCGGTCGCCAAGCACATCGCGAGCATCCTCGCCAAGCTCGACCTCCCGCCGGCCGCCGACGGGCACCGCCGCGTCCTCGCCGTTCTCGCCTACCTCGACAGCTGAAGGCGCTGCCGGGTGCACCCCGGCCTCTCGCTCCGGCCACCCCGGCCTCTCACCCCGGCGCCGATGCGGCGGCCGCGCGGCGCCGGCCGGAGGCATGACGGGCAGGGGACGCGCCGTGGCCGAGCGGTCGCGGGCTCCGCTGGCCGAGCGGTCATGGGCTCCGGTGGCTGAGCGGTCGCGGGCTCCGGTGGCCGCTCCGACATGATATGATCTTGTCAGGACCGTCCGGTGTCGCCGATGAGCGCGCCGGACCGATGGTCAGGCCGGACCACGGCCTCAGCCGCCGGTGGATCTCACCGCATACGTGCCGCGATCGCCGGCCGCTACGGCGCCGGGCGCCGATCCGCCCTCACGCAGGTGCGCCGCGTGACGGATCACCGTCGCATCTCCCCACCGTCATCCCCGGTCATCCTGCGCAGAGTCCCACCATGGACACCAACAGATTCCCACTCCAGCTTGCCCGCACCCAGCGCTTCTCCCTCGGCGTCCCGCGGGCCTTCACCCTCTCCCCGGACGGTCAGCGGGCGCTCTTCCTCCGCACCCGGGGTGGCGAGGACCGTACGAGCTGCCTGTGGCTGCTGGACGGTGACCGGGAGCGGCTGCTCGCCGCCCCGGAGACGCTCGGCGCGGCGGGACCGGTCCCCGAGGCGGAACGGATCCGCCGGGAGCGGGCACGCGAGCGCGCGGCGGGTGTGGTCGCCTACGCGGCCGACGCCGCGCTGCGCACCGCCGTCTTCGCCGTGGACGGCAGGCTGTGGGCGGTGGACACCGACGGAGGCGACCCGCGGCCCGTGCCCACCGCGGGACCGGTGACCGATCCCCGCCCGGACCCCACCGGCAGCCGGGTGGCGTATGTGACAGGTGGTGCCCTGCACGTGGTGGAGCTCACCGGCGGCCGTGACCGACGGCTGGCCGCGCCGGAGGACCCGGAGGTGGTCTGGGGTCTCGCCGAACACGTGGCGGCGGAGTCCATGCGCCGGACGCGCGGCCACTGGTGGTCCCCGGACGGGACCCGGCTGCTGGCGGCCAGGGTGGACACCACGCCGGTGCAGCGCTGGTGGATCGCCGACCCGGCCGATCCGTCCCGGCCGCCCCGTGAGATCGCCTACCCGGCCGCCGGGACCGCCAACGCGGAGGTCTCGTTGCATGTGCTCGGGCTCGACGGCACCTCCGTGGAGCTGGACTGGGACCGGGTGGCGTACGAGTACGTGGCCACCGCCGGCTGGGACGCGCACGGCCCGCTGGTCAGCGTGCAGAGCCGGGACCAGCGCACGCTGCGGGTGCTGGCGGCCGATCCGGACACGGGCGCGACGACGCTCCTGCGCGAGCAGCGCGATCCGGCGTGGGTGGAGCTGATCGCGGGCACGCCCGCGCGGACCGCGTCGGGCGCGCTGGTGCACACCGACGACACCGACGGCACCCGGCGGCTGGTCGTGGACGGCCGGCCGGTCACGCCGGAGGGGCTGCAGATCCACGGAGTCCTGGAGGTGACGGGCGAGTCGGTGCTGTTCGTCGCGGGCGACGAGCCCACCGAGGAGCACCTGTGGGCATACGACGCCGAGCGTGGGCCGGTGCGGCTGAGCGACGGGCCCGGGCTGCACACCGGCCACCGGGCGGGCGGCACGCTGCTGCTCGCCTCGCACACCGAGGACGGGCGCGCCTTCCGGGTGGTGCGGGACGGGCGGCCGGACACGGAGATCGCCTCGCTGGACGCCGAGCCGCTGGTGCTGCCGCGCGTCACCTGGCTGCGGGCGGGCGGGCGGGAGATCCGTACCGCGCTGCTGCTGCCGTCCTGGCACCGGCCGGGCGGCGGTCCGCTGCCGGTGCTGATGGCCCCGTACGCGGGGCCGGCGATGCGGCTGGCGACCCGGGCCCGGAGCGCCTGGCTGTGCGAGGCGCAGTGGTTCGCCGAGTCCGGCTTCGCGGTGGTGGTGGCCGACGGTCGAGGCACCCGGGGGCGCGGCCCGGCCTGGGAGAAGACGGTGCACCGTGACACCCTCACCGCGCCGCTGGAAGACCAGGTGGTGGCGCTGCGCGCGGCCGCCGAGCACTGCCCCGACCTCGATCTGGGCCGGGTGGGCATCCGTGGCTGGAGCTACGGCGGCACGCTCGCGGCGGCCGCGGTGCTGCGCATGCCGGAGGTCTTCCACGCCGCCGTCTCGGGCGCGGCGCCGAGTGACCAGCGGCTGTACGACACCCACTGGCGGGAGCGCTTCCTCGGCCACCCGGACGAGGAGCCGGAGAGCTACGAGCGCTCCTCGCCGATCGGTGACGCGGCCCGGCTGCGCCGCCCGCTGCTGCTGGTGCACGGCCTGGCCGACGACAACGTGGTGGCCGCGCACACGCTGCGGATGTCGGCGGCGCTACTGGCGGCGGGCCGTCCGCACCAGGTGCTCCCGCTGCCGGGGGCCACCCACACGCCGACCGCCGAGGCGGCCGTGGAGGGGCTGCTCCGGCACCAGCTGGCATTCCTGCGGGAGGCGTTGGCCGCTCCCGCGGCCTCTCCCGCCTGACCCGCCGTATCCGGCCGCTCCGCCGTGCCGCGGGGGAGCGGCCGTCAGCTGTCGGGGAGCCAGGAGCCGTGGAAACCGGCCGGGACGCGGCGCGGGAGCCGTACGGAGGCGACGGAGTCCAGGCCGGCGGCGTCGAGGACGAGCAGCTCCGAGCCGTCGCCCGCGTGGTCGGTGACGATCGACAGCAGCCAGCCGTCGTCCTCGGCGGCGGCCCCGGCGGCGGGCACGAAGACCGCCTCACCCGGCCGTCCGCCGAGCTCCCGGCCAAGGCCCGCGCCGGTCTCGGTGTCGTACTTCACGACCGCGCCGTCGGTCACCGCGTACAGGAACCGGCTGGCGCGGCCGAGCCGGTCCTCGTTGAACGTCGGGAACTCCACCGCGCGGTCGTCGAGCTGCTCCTCCCGCACCGTGCCGCGCGCGGGGTCGAGCACCCACCGGTGCACCACGGCGCCGTCCGTCTGGGCCACGGGGTTGGCGCTGTCGCCGATGCGGGACCAGGCCGAGGTGAAGGCCTCCCGTGTGTAGCGGACGGCCTCCAGCACCACGCGGCCGGAGGCGTCCTCGTGGGCGTTGCCGACGTGGAAGATGTAGCACGGATCGACGTCGAACCAGGTCACCCGGCCGGCGCGGTCCATCACGCCGATCCTGGCGCCGTAGGAGTCGTCCCACCGGAACGGCATGCCGCGCCCGAGCGTCTCCAGGTCGAAGACGACGGGCAGGTCCAGCCAGACGACGTGGTTCTCGGTGATCGCGAAGTCGTGGATCATCGTCGGTCCCGGGACGTCCACGACGCGGCTCTCCACCAGGGCCCCCGCCGCCGACAGGCGATGGTAGGTCAGGTAGGGGGCGAAGAAGCCGTACCCGAACAGGTGCAGCTCTCCGGTGACCGGGTCCCGCTTCGGATGGGCCGTCATCGCGGTGGTTAGCCGCCCGCCGAAGTCGCACGGCCCGACCGTCTCCAGCTCGGGCGTCATCTCGTACGGCAGGCCGTTCTCGACCAGGGCGAGGATCCTGTCGGCGTGCCGGACGATGTGGGTGTTGGCCCTGACGGCGGTCAGGTCGAGGCCGTCCGGGCCGGCGAAGGGGGCGTCGTCGGTGAAGGCCCGGGTCCGCACCCACCGGTTGCGATACCACTCGGCGCGGCCGTCGCGCAGCCGCAGGCCGTGGATCATTCCGTGGCCGGCGAACCAGTGGCCCGGGTCCTGGCCGGGCAGCGGATTGGGGCCGTTGCGGAAGTAACGTCCGGTGAGCTCGGCCGGCAGCGTCCCGGTGACGGGCAGGTCGACGGCGCCGATCTCGTCGGGGACGGGGGCCAGGTCACCGGTGAGATACGCGGGTGCGGCAGTGGTCATCGTCAGCTCCGGGTGGTCAGGGGGAGAGGCGGCCGTCGAGGGGACCGGCATGTCTCGATATTCCTATCCAGACATGTCGAAGGTAGAACTGACAGAAATGACATGTCAATATTGGAATATAGGATCGCTGTCATGAGCCTCCGCCACGCGCTGCTGGGCCTGCTCGCGCAGGGCCCCGCCAGCGGTTACGACCTGCTGAAGGTCTTCGAGATCTCCCTGGCCAACGTGTGGCCCGCCACGCAGAGCCAGGTCTACGCCGAGCTGGCCCGCCTCGCGGACGCGGGTCTGGTGAAGGTCGCCGCCGGAGGGTCCCGCGGACGCAAGGAGTACAGCATCGCCGAGCGGGGGATCGCCGAGCTCCGCCACTGGCTGACGGAGGTCGAGCCCGCCCGCACCGGCCGCAGCGAGATGCTCCTGCGGGTCTTCTTCCTGGGGCAGACCCATCCTGACCAGGCACGTGGCTACCTGCGGCGGGAGGCGGAGGTGGCGGAGCGGCAGCGCGAGCGGCTGGCGGCGCTGAAGCAGGTCGTGGAGCGGGAGGAGAGCGACCTGTCCGTCTACGGCCGGCTCGCCCTGGAGTGGGGCCTGCGCTTCAGCGCCATGCAGCGGGAGTGGGCCGAATGGGCTGGGGGCCAGATCGGGGGAGGGGTCGGGCCGGAGCCGGCGGACCCGTCAGGCCCGGTGGTCCTGTCAGATCCGGCGGGACCGCAGGGGGACCGCGGGCACCCGAGCTGAGGTGACCGCGGGCGCCGAGCCCGCCGGCCGCGGCCGGGTCCGTCCGGTGCGCCGTGGCCGTGCGGGCCCCGTCCCATCGATTGATCACTTCTCGGGAGTCATTTGTCGGAGCTGGTGGGTAGCGTGCCGGTATGAGCGACGCGCACCACCCGATCGAGGGCGAGCAGTGGCAGCCGGGCGACCTCGTCCTGGACGCCGCGGGCGGCCTGTTCACCCGCGCCGGCCGGGCGGACGAGGCCGAGGGCCGGCCGTGGGGTTACCCCGCCGACCAGGCGCGGCTCGTCACCGGGGAGACCCACGTGCCTGAGGGCAGCGTCCCGGAGACCGCGCCGGCACGCCCGCTGACGCTCCTGGCCCGTGACGGCCGGCCCGCCCTGCCGGCCGTCCCCGACGACGCCTCCAGCGTGACCGGCACCGCCGCCGCGGACGCGGCGGCGTCCACGGGCGTCGGCGGGCTGTTCCTCGCCGCCACGGCCTTCGACCCCGACGGCGCCGGCGACTCGCGGGCGGCCAAGCTCCGCGCCAGCCTGCTCGACAGCGTCGTCATCGTCGACAGCCCGCAGGTCCTCACCGAGATGTTCGGCGGCGCCGCTGACGGCCTGCTCGTGGAGCTGGCGGACTGGCACGAGCGCAGCATGGGGGAGAGCGCCTGAGCGTTCCCCGCCGCGCCCGGCGCCCCGCGCCTGGGCGCGCCTGTCCCGGAGCCAGTCCGGCCTCGACCGTGTTCGTCGCGTCCGCCGGTCCGGCTCTGACCGAACTCGTCCTGGAGCCGGCTCGGTCCTGACCGTGTTCGTCACGTTCACCGGCCTGGCCTTGACCGCACTCGTCCCGGAGTCGGCCCGTCCTCGACCGTGCTCGTCGCGTCCGCCGGACAGGCCCCGACCGTGCTCGCCCCAGCTCCTGAAAGGCCGGCTGTCGGCAGCCCACAGGCTCCTGGAGGGCAGGCTGTCGCCCCTGGAGGGCGGGCTGTTGACAGCCTGCACCGCTGTAGCGATCATGAGCGTCATCGGGTGGAGCTGTTCGCTGAAGCTGTGTGTGAGAGAGATACCTCGTCCTCGCAGGTAGGGAGCGTCCATGCCCCGTGCGGCCCTCGACCCGGACGGACCGGTGATCCAGGGCCCGATCCCCTCTCCATCGGGAGACCGCCCGGGCACCTCCGCCGAGAGCGCGTCCACCACCCCCTGATCACCGGCCCCAGGACCAGCCGGTCGCAGCTCAGTCATGCCCCGCAACCCACCAGCGCGTCTGACTCGAGAAAGGTGCCTCATGGCCCGGAGCGTCCCCATCTCCGTTTCCTCGCCCGACACTCATGCCGCGGATCTGCCCCGTCACCGAGGACTGATCATCCTTCTCAGCGTGCTGGCGGGAGCGTTGATCGCCTCGCTGTGGTCCTTCCGTCTCGTCGACAGCGTGATCGGCGACAACGTCGCGAACACGCTGCTCGGCTATGACGCCAAGCAGACGCAGATCGGGGGCCTGGTCGCGGGGACGATCTTCGCCTTCGTCTCGGGCCTGGCCGGCACCTTCACCGCGTGCAACATCGCCGCCTTCGGCGCGATCGCCCCCATGGCGGACGCCGGGGGCGGCCGTGCGGACGCCTCCGCCCCGGTCCGGATCGGGGCGACCCTGCGGCCCCTCGGCTGGCTCGCACTCGGCATGATCGTGATCTCCGGCGCCTACGGCGCCATCGGCGCGGCCCTGGGCCAGCGGCTGCCCCAGCTGTCCGGGGCGGCGGCCGGCTCCGGCCTGCCGCCCAGGCTCCTCCAGGCGTCAATCGTCTTCGGCGTGATCGGCCTGGCGTTCACCTACCTCGGCCTGGCAGCGCTGCGCGTGGTGCCCGATCCGTTCGCCCGTCTGTCACGCCGTTTCCCCAACGCCCGCCTGATCGTGATCGGCGCGCTGATCGGCGGTTTCCTCGTCGGGCGGCCCTTCCCGCTGTTCCGCAAGCTGTTCGAGTACGCGGCCCAGACTCACAATCCGTTCTACGGCGCCGCCGTCTTCGTCCTGCAGTCGCTCGGCAACATCACGCTGATGGCGGTGCTCTTCGTCGTGCTCGTGCACGCGACCAGAGGCCGCTTCACCCGTTGGATGACCGCCAGGCCGGCACGCGTGGCGACGATCACGGCCGTGGCCTTCATCGTCGTCGGCGCCTTCACCTTCCTCTACTGGGACCTGCGGCTGCCCGCGCGCTTCGGCTACGGCTGGTTCCCGGTGGCGCCCTGGGAGTGAGCGGACCCGCCCGGCGGGCCGCTCACCGCGTTCTGGGAGTGAGCGGACCCGTCCGGTGAGCCGCTCACCGCGCCGACGCGCCCCGCCGGGGAGGGCGGCCCCGGCCGGCGGCGGGCTCGTCGTCCTGCGGAACCGGCCGCACCTCCTCGACCACCTTCTCCAGCCGCCCCTGGGAGGACTTCACCGACCGGGTGGCGGCCTCCAGGGCGTCACCGGCGCCGACCATCAGGCCGGTCAGCTGGGCCTCGAAGACCCGGTCGGCGTCGCACGGGGCGATCAGGTAGTCGCCGAGTTCGAGCGTGACCAGCCCGTGGATCGCGGTCCACAGCTGGTGGGCGACGAGCTCGGCGTCGCCGGTCCGGAACCGGCCCGCCGTGATGCAGCGGGTCGCGCACTCGACCACGGTGCTCAGGGTGTAGCGGCCGTACTGGCGGTCCTCCGCGGTCAGGGAGAACCCGGCCAGCGACGCCCCGCCGAACATGACCGCGTACAGGTGCGGGTTGGTCAGGGCGTTGTGCCGGTAGGCCCGGCCGAACAGCGCGATGTCGGCGACGGGGTCGGTGCTCTGGGCGACGTGCGAGAAATAGCTCTGCAGGCGGGCGAACCCCTCGTACACCATCTCGCGGACCAGGCCGCTCATCCCGCCGAAGTTGGTGTAGACCGCCATCGTCGAGCTGCCGGCCTCCGTGGCGATGCGGCGGGCGGACAGCGCCTGGGGCCCCTCGTCGGCGAGCAGCCGTGCGGCGATGTCGACGAGGACGGGCCCTGTTTGCGGGTTCGATCTGCGTGGACTCACCTTGACAGTATGGCATAACAGCGTTATGTTTAGCATAACGCTGTTATGCTACCCGTCAGGCCCCACAGGGAGGTGCCGATATGACCATCACAGAGCACATCGACCCGATCACCATGACCGCCCCCGCGTCCCACCGCCACCTGCCGTTCGGCGAGTGGCTGCCCGTCGACGGCGCCATACCCGCCGGCCTGGACGGCGCCCTGGTGCAGGCGGGCCCGCATCCGGCACGGCCGTACGCCACGGACGGGCCGGCTCTCCTGTCCGGCGTGCGGCTCGGCGGCGGCACGGCCCGACGGCTCAGGGCCTCCGCCGGGGAGTTCCACGGCCACCCGCTGGACTGGGCGGCGAGTCCCATGACCTGGCCCCGGCACGCCGGGTCCACCGCGACCCCGGCCGGGCCGGGCCGGAGCGGCCTCGCGCTGCCGGTCCAGGACCCGGCCACGGCCGAGTGGCACACGATCGCCACCCGTCCCGGTCTGAGCCGCGCCGAACACCTGACCATCGGACCGGACGGCGCCGTCCGCGCCGTCCGGCCGTTCGCGCTCGACGGCGCGCCGCTCATGCACGCGGTCGCGCTCACCGAACGGTTCGTCGTGGTGTTCGACCTGCCCGTGACCTACCACCGGGCGGCCGCCATGGTCGGCGCCGCTTCCCCCTACCGTTGGCGGCGGGACCGGCCGGCCCGCATCGGGCTGCTGTCGCGGCGGCCGGGCGACACCGCGGAACCGCGCTGGTTCCCGATCGACCCCTGCTACGTGTTCCAGTCGGTGAACGCCTACGACGACGGCCACCGGGTGGTCGTCGACGCGGTCCGCCACGACCGGGCCTTCGACGGCCCGGCGCGGTCCGGAGCCGCCGCCACCGGATCGCCGCGGGTGCACCGGTGGACCCTCGACCTGGGCAGCGGTACGGCGTGCGAGCGGCCGCTGGTCGACTCCCTGGAACTGGCCTCGGTGGACTCCCGGCGGGCCGGCCGCAGGCATCAGCTGGTCTTCGGCCGCACCCCCGGCGGGCGGGCGCTGGTCGGCCACGACCTCGCGGCCGACAGCACCCAGGTGCGGGAGCTGCCGCCGGGCTGGAGCGCCGGCCGGCCGGTATTCGCCCCCCGCGGCCGCGCCGAGGGCGACGGCTGGATCGTGGTCCTCACGCGGAACGCCGTACAGCGGCGCAGCGAGCTGCTGGTGCTCGACGCGCTCCACCTGACCGGCCGGCCCCAGGCGGTGGTCCACCTCCCGGCCATGCTGCCGGCCGTACGGCACACCGCCTGGGTGCCCGCGGCCGGCGGCCCCGCCGGTCGCGGCTGACCCGCCCCGTGGCGGTACCGGAGCGGTGATCTCCGGGGACTCCACTGGTCAGAGCGGTGTGACGGGCCGTCCTCGCCGGAGCGGACGGCGCCCCGGTCGGGCCGGCGCCGACGACGCCGATACGGATCGGCCCGGTGGCTGCGACAGGGAAGATCTGCTCCGGGTCGCCGAGACGGCGCTACGGGCCTGGCCTGCCGGCCGGTGACCGGTGCGGGGGCGGACGCGGGGACCACCGGTCGCCGGCGCGCCGACCGGCGGGCCGCCGGCCCGCTCATGGGGCCGTCCTTTTTGCCGGACTGGCAATGAATTTTGTCAAGCACCGGGGTCCGGGCGGACCATCTCTCGTGAACGGAGACGCGGCGACCGCCGGTGCGGACCGTGGTCCCGCCCGGCACGAAGGCACGTAGGAGGACGCACTGATGACGGATGGCACCATCTCGGAGGAGGAGTTCTGGGACGCCCGTTACGGGGAGAGCGACCAGATCTGGAGCGGGAATCCGAACGCCGTCCTGGTCCGTGAGATCACCGGCCTGGCGCCGGGCAGCGCCCTGGACCTGGGGTGCGGTGAGGGGGCCGACGCGATCTGGCTCGCGCGCCAGGGGTGGCGTGTCACCGCCACCGACATCTCCCGCGTCGCCCTCGACCGCGCGGCCCGGCACGCGGCGGCGGCGGAGGTCGACGGACGCATCGACTGGCAACGGCACGACCTCGGAGCGTCCTTCCCCGCCGGCGACTTCGATCTCGTCTCCGCCCAGTTCCTGCACTCCCGCGGAGACATGCCGCGGGAGAGGATCCTGCGGACCGCCGCCTCGGCCGTCGCGCCCGGCGGGGTGCTCCTTGTCGTCGGGCACGCGGGGCATCCCTCCTGGGAGCACGATTCCCATCCCCAGATGCGCTTGCCCACGCCGCAGGAGGTCCTCGAAGCCCTCGACCTCCCCGACGGGCAGTGGGAGGTGCAGCTGTGTGAAGAGCACCAGCGGAGCCAGACCGGCCCCGACGGGCAGCCGGCCACCCGTACGGACAGCGTCCTCAGGGTCCGGCGGCTGATCGGCTGAGCGGTTGATCGGCTGAGCGGCCGGGCCGGCCGCGCCGTGCGGGCCGTACTTGGCGCGGCCGCCCGCGCCGTGCGGCCGCCCGCGCCGTGCGGCCGGGCGGGCCGTGCGGCCGGGCGGGCCCGTGCGGCCGGCCGCCGTGGGACAGCGGATCCGCTGGGCGCTTTGCGGGCGTTCGCGGGGCTTCGCTCCGTGACCCTGATAACAGCTCCATAAGAGCCTCCCGTTACCTTGCCCGTACGGTGCGTGACATTCGACAGGCTGGGGCAGATCAAGACGTGACATGGGAGGCGAGATGCACGATGATCACGGCCCGGCTCACCGACGCGGCCCGGGACCGGGACCACGCGGCCGCAGGCCGTACGGCGCCCCGCCGGATCCACCGCCCGAGCCGGCGACATCTCCGGACGGGCACCGGGCCGACGCCCGCGGCCCGCGCTACGGCACCGCCGGCGACCCGTTCGTGTACGGATCCCGGATCAACGTCGACATCAGGCAGGTCTGGCCGCCCCAGCCGCCGCCCCCACCGCCCCCGGCCCGGTCGCGCCGGCCGTGGCCGTGGCCGCAGATCCCCCGTGAGCGGCTCCTGCGGCCCGCGCTGATCTGCGGATTCCTCGCGGCCGCCGGGGTCGGCCTCTGGTCGTCCGGATGGTCGCCGGTGTCCCGGCCGACCACCCTCAAGGCCGCGGTGCCCGCCCCGTCCCGGACGGCCGGCCACGACGTGGTGGTCACTCCGTCGGCGACCGCACCGGCCACCGGTCACGTGCCCCATGACACGCCGCAGGCCGTCCCCGCCACTCCGGACAGGCGCCCCCACGGCCGGGAGCCGGCGCCGGCGCGCGCGGCCGAGCATCCCCGGCGCCACGTGATCCCTGACATCCGGGCCGGTCAGGACGGACGGCGCCACCGGGAGGCCGGCGCGCCGAAGGCCGTCCGGAGACCGGCGCCCAGGACCGCCGAGCCGGAGCCGCCGGAGCCTCCGCAGACGTCGCCGGCCCCACGGGCGCGTCGCCCGTCGCCCGGCGAGGAGACCGGCACCGGCGTCAGCGCCGACGCCCTCACCACCCCCGAGCCCTCGGTCACTCCCCGGACCCCCGGACCTCCCAGGACCCCTCGGCCCTCCAGAACCCCCCGGATCCCCAGGACCTCCGCGATCCCCGACACTTCCGTCGTCCCCGACAGCCCCGGCGACCGGCTCAGCGCCGCCTATGCCTGCCGGCACTTCCAGCAGAGCGACTGGCGCCACGGTTACTGCACCCAGGTGTGGAACGACTACAAGCAGCGCAACGGCCTGCCGTAGCCGCGCCCCGCGTACTCCCGCTCCGGACGGGCCCGGTGGATCGACCCCCGGGCCCGCCCGGGACGGCCGGCACCGGCGCCCCCAGGCTCCCGCTCCTCACGCTCCCGTCCCCGCGAGCAGGGCCTCGGCGATCTCGCTGCGGGCGTAGAGCACGTACCTTCCGCTCCGGTGGGCGCCGACCAGCCCCGCCGCCCGCAGCGCGGTCAGGTGCTGCGACACCCCGCCCATCGACATGCCGGTGCGCAGGCTCAGGTCGGTGGTGGAGGCCGGGGCGTCCAGCTCGGCCAGCAGCAGGGCACGGGAACGGCCGAGCACCGCGGCCAGTGCCTCCGGAACGCCGGTCGCCCGGCGCTCCCAGAGGGTGGCGACGCCCCGGGGCGAGTAGCGCACCGTGGGCTGCCAGGGCGGTGTGGTGACCGAGAACAGCCTCGGCCACACGAAGACCGAGGGCACCAGCAGCAGTCCTCGCCCGCCCAGCTCCCTGCTGCCCGACACGTGACGGTGCTGGATGAACAGGGTGTCCTTCTCCCATCTGACGGCCGGATCGAGGTCGTTGAGCAGCCGGCCGGCGCCCCCTTCGGCCAGCAGCCGGGCCCGGTGGAGCACGTCGCCTTCGAGGAGGGCGCGGATCTTCGGCCAGTACGGTGCCAGCGCGACGGCCCAGTAGTCCCGGATCACCTCGGCCAGCCGTACCAGGCCGCGCGCCGGATCGTCGCGGAGCGACTGGAGACGGGGGCTCTCCATGTCCGCCAGCTCGACGCGGACCCGTCCGGGCGGGGTCGCGCACATCGTGGCCAGCTCCACCTCCAGGTGAGGTGCGGTGCTGACCGGCGGCGGGCAGACGAACGCCGGGATCCTGCGGGTGGGCACGGGCACCAGATCCGCCAGCATCCCCCAGTCCAGCCCGGAGGTCCGCAGCCTCGGCAGGACGGCGGTCACCCACGGCTGGTGCAGGGGGTGCTCACCAGGGCTCTTCAGCACCCGGACGCTGGCCACCACCTCCCACAGCGGGGAGAACGCGAACCGCGTGCACGCCAGGTCCGCCAGCCCGAACTCCAGCTCCAGCACAGCGCACTCCCTCCGCGCCGCGCGTCCACGGCGTCCTCGGCGCCGCCACCGGCCCGCCCGGCGCGGCGGTGGCGGCGGGTGGCCCGCGGGCGCGGAGCCCGCCGGCGTCTCCGCGCCGCCCCGGCCGATTCGCTCCTGCCTAAATTAATGGAGAGGCCACCGGGGCGGCGGCAGGGTCGGCGCATGACCACCACGACGACATCTCACCGGCCGCTCTTCGCCGACGCCGACTTCCGCAGGCTGTTCGCCGCGGCCGCGGCCAGCAGGCTGGGCACCTCGATCGGTTACCTGGCGCTCCCGCTCGCCGCGGTGACGGCGCTGCGGGCCACCCCCGGCGAGGTCGGGGTGCTGGCGATGCTGAGCACGCTGGCGTTCCTGCTGATCGGCCTGCCCGCGGGCGCCTGGGTGGACCGGATGCGGCGCCGGCCCGTGATGATCACAGCCGACCTGGTACGGGCCGTACTGCTGGGGTCGGTGCCGGTGGTCTGGTGGCTGGGGGCGCTCACCCTGCCCCACCTCTACGCCGTGGTGCTGCTGTGCGGGGCGGCCACGGTGTTCTTCGAGGTCGCCGACCAGAGCTACCTGCCCCACCTGGTCGGTCCCGAGCGGCTGATGGCGGCCAACACCGCGCTGGTCAGCATGGACGCGGCCAACCAGCTCGCCGGGCGCGGCGTCGGCGGTTACCTGATCCAGCTGCTGTCGGCCCCGGCGGCGATCGCCGTGGACGCGCTGAGCTATCTGTGGTCGGCACTGTGCCTGCGCTCCATCCGCCGGGTGGAGCCGCGCCCGGAGGTGAGGGCGGAGGCCGGCCTCGGCAGGGACATCGCCCAGGGGCTCCGTCTGGTGACCGGGCACCCGATCCTGCGGGCCATCGCCGTGGAGGGGGCGCTGACGAACCTCGGGATACAGATCGTCCAGACGATGCTCCCCGTCCTGTTCGTCCGGGAGCTCGATCTGTCCCCGCTCTGGCTGGGCGCCTTCCTGACCGTCGGCGGGATCGGGGTCTTCCTCGGCTCGGCCGGTGCCCGGCGGCTCGGGCGGCGGCTGGGGGAGGGCCGGACGATCCTGCTGACCAGCGTGGCCTTCGTGCCGTCCGTCCCGCTGATCCCGCTGCTGGACGAGGGCCTGTGGCTGTGGCCGTCCGCCGCCGCGTGGCTGGTGCTCACCTACAAGGTCGGCGTCGGCAATGTGATCAAGGTGAGCTTCCGCCAGCGGGTCACCCCGGACGAGATGCTGGGGCGGGTGACCGCGACGATGCGGTTTCTGTTCACCGGGGCCCTGGCGATCGGGGCCGGGGTGGCCGGGCTGGTCGGAGACCTGGTGAGCGTGCGCGCGGCGCTGTGGACGGGTGCGGCGGTGCTCGCGGTGAGCTGGATTCCGATCATGTTCTCGCCGCTGCGGAGCCTCCGCGAGCTGCCGGAGAACGTCTAGGCGTATGCGGTCATGAGGCCGATGACACGGCTGACGCGGCGCGGGCGACGGAGGCCGCGGCGAACGCGGTGATGATCGGGTGTGGCCGGGTGCCGTCCCCGGCCAGCTCGGGCTGGAAGAGCGTGGCCAGGAAGAACGGGTGGCCGGGCAGCTCCAGCACCCGCACGGCTCCGTCCTCGTCGTGGCCGGTGAAGCTCAGGCCGCCCTCCTCCAGCACGGGCAGGTAGCCGGGGTTGAGGCCGAAGTTGCAGGAGTATCTCTCCATGCTCCGCTCGGCGCCGATGATCTTCTCGGCCAGCGATCCGGGCGCCAGCAGTACCGTGCCCTCGTGACCGACGAGCGAGCAGGCCAGCGGCAGCAGCAGGAAGTCGTCGGCGTCGGGGGTGTTCTCGGCGTGGGCGACCGGCAGGCCGAGGACGTTGCGCGCGTACTCCAGCAGGGTGTGCTGGAAGCCGCCGCAGGTGCCCAGGAACGGGATGCCGCGCTCACGCGCGGTGCGGGCGGCGTTCACCGCGCCGGCCTCGCTGCGGTAGGGGCTGCCGGGCAGCATCCAGATGCCGTCGAACCCCTCCAGGCCCTCGGCCTCGGTCGTGGGGATCCAGTAAGCGTCCAGCGTCAGCCCGTCACGCTCGCGCAGCCCCTCGAGGATGGAGGGGATGCGCACGTGGGCCTGGACGCCGGGGGATCTGTCGCCCACCAGGGCGATTCTCGCGGTGGTCATGGACTCATCTTCACGGGCTCCCGAGGTAAGCGCCAACGATGATCCCTGCTGGGTCGATAAGCGATACTGATGCACTGTGGATCCGCATCTGCTGCGCACGTTCGTGACCGTCGTCCACTGGCGGTCCTTCTCCGCCGCCGCCGAGGAGCTCGGCTACACCCAGTCGGCGGTGTCCCAGCAGATCGCCGCGCTTGAGGCGGACCTGGGCCTGGCGCTGCTGCGCCGCCGGCCGGTGGCGCCCACCCCGGCCGGGGAGCGCCTGCTGGAACACGCCGCGCCGCTGCTGCTGCGCCACCAGGCGGCCCGCGCCGACGTGCTGCGCGCCGCCGCCGACCCGGTCGAGCGGCTGACCGTGGTCGCCTCCCCGCTGGCGTGCACCCCGGCGGTCGCCCGGAGCCTGGCCCAGGCCCGGCTGTCGGTGACGCTGAGCACCGCCGGCCGCGAACGCGTCGCCGAGCAGGTCGCCTCGGGCGCGGCCGACCTGGGGTTCGTCGACGGGATCGCCGCGCCCAGCGATCCGCTCCGCCTGCCGGACGTGGGAGCGGCGACCGGTATCGGCGTGGCCGAGGACGGGCTGGTGGTGGTCCTGCCCGCCGGCCACCCGCTGTCCGGCCGGCGCGGGCTGGCCCTGGCCGACCTGGCCGACGCGCTGTGGCTGCAGGCCCCGGCCGCCGTGCCGGTGGAACGGTTGCGCGAGGTGGCGGGCGTGGGCGGGTTCCGTATCGGGTTCCGCTACGACGGCGACGACCTGCACACGGTGCTGAACCTCGCCGCGGCCGGGCACGGCCTGACCCTGCTGCCCTCGTCGGTGACGGCCGGGGTGCCGCTGACCGCGCCGCGGGTGGTGCACCGGGTGGAGATGCTGTGCGACCCCCTCGCCACCGGCCCGGCCAGGGCCGTCGCCGAGCGGCTCGGCTGGAGTCCCGGCCCCACCCCGTGACAGCGGGCCGGACATCCGCCCCGTGAGCCGGCCGGGACCGGCCACTTTAAATTCGCCACACGAACTAATGTCATTCGTGAGGCGAACAAAGCGCATACCGCGCCGCTGGGGGCGGAAGGCATGGGGCGCGCCGCGGCGCCGTCAGCGCCCGTGCGCGGCGCTCTGGTCCCGCTCGCCGAAGACCGGTGGCACCTTGTTGTCCCGCACCACCCGGCCCAGCAGCTCGGTGAGCGTGTCGCGATCGGCGCCGCCGAGGCCCGCCGGGAGCTCCTCGATCCGCCGGCACGTCTCGGTGTAGAACGTCTCGGCCAGCTTGCCGCCCTGCGCGGTGAGCGCGACCCGGACCACGCGCCCGTCTCGCGGGTCGGGCTCCCGCCGGGCCAGGCCCCGCCGGGTGGTCCGGTCCACCAGCTCGGTGAGGCTCGACTTCGCCAGCCGCAGCATCGCGCCCAGCTCGCTCATGCCGTACGGCTGGGCCATCAGCACGCAGAGCAGCTGCCCCTGCTGCGGGGTCAGCCCGTATTCCCGGGCCGCCTCGGCGTACACGGCGTTGACCAGGAACGAGGAACGCACCAGGGCGGCCACGATCCCCGGCTGCTCGCCCTCGTCCTTGCTCATACGGCCAGCCTACCATCAGACCGTCTTGTGATTCGTGGCACGAACTATCTGTCCGGCCAGGTCGGCCTGGAAAGGGTCGCATGACGATGCCGGAACGGAAGACGCTTTTCGGGGCTGGGGCCGGGGCCGGCGCAGCGCCGGAGGCCGTCCAACTCGTTTCCAAGACGGCTGCAAGGCATGTGGCCCACGCTCTTGATCATAGACTTTGATCATTACGACAATCTTGGGCAATCCGAACAACTTCCCGTCATCAGACGTGATCTTGGCTGGGAAAGATGTGATCTTGGCTGGGAAAGAGGACGAAGTGACCGTTGATGTGACACGCGTCGATCTGGTAGGCAGCCTTCCCGGAACGGTGGCCGAGAGGTTCGACGCGGCAGGTCGCGTCCACGAGGCGATACAGGCCCAGAGCCGGCGTACCCCGGCACGCACCGCCGTCGTGGCGGGTACCAGCCGGCTCAGCTACGCCGAGTTGGACCGCCGGGCCGACGACATCGCGCGCACTCTGGCCGGACGGGGCATCGGAGGCGGCCACCTGGTCGGAGTCTGCCTGGATCGTGACGAGTGGCTGGTTCCCGCGCTGGTGGGGGTGTGGAAGGCGGGGGCGGCCTACGTGCCGCTGGACCCCGCCTACCCGGCCGAGCGGTTGCGGTTCATGGCCGAGGACTCCGCGGTGACCGCGGTGCTCACCTCGGCCGCGCTGCGCCGGACCGCCACCCTGACCGGGGCCGAGCCCATCCTCGTCGACGACGTGGCGCCGGGCGAGGGGGCGCCCCACGTGGCCGGGGACCCGGGCGACGCGGCGTACGTCATCTACACCTCCGGCTCCACCGGAACGCCCAAGGGTGTGGTGGTGGAGCACCGCAACACCCTGAACCTGCTGCGCTGGGAGGCGTCGGCGTACACCGCCGAGGAACTGAGCGGCATGCTGGCCACCGCCTCGGTCTGCTTCGACCCGTCGATCAGCCAGCTCTTCCTGCCGCTGGTCACCGGTGGGACGGTGATCCTGGCCGACAACCTGCTGGCGCTGCCGAGCCTGCCCGCCCGCGAGGAGGTGACCACCGTCTACGGGGTCCCCTCCGCGCTGGCGGTGCTGCTGCGCGAGCCGCTGCCGAGCGGGGTGCGCGCGGTGTTCTCCGGCGGCGAGCCGCTGACCGGCGCCCTGGTCCGGCGGATCTACGCCAATCCCGGCGTGCGCCGGGTGCTGAATCTGTACGGCCCGACCGAGTGCACCACCACCTGCGCCGTCGCCGAGGTCGGCCGGGACCACGAGGGTGAGCCGCCCCTGGGCGGACCGATCGCCGGCGCGGTGTTCTCGGTGCGCGACGCGGCGGGGAACCCCGTCCCGGACGGAGAAGCGGGCGAGCTGTGGATCGGCGGGCCGGTGGTGACCCGCGGCTACCTGGGGCGTGAGTCGTCCGCCTTCCGCACCGGACCGGACGGCGGCCGGGTCTACCGCAGCGGTGACCTGGTCCGCCGGGTGGACGGCGAGCTGCGCTTCGCCGGCCGGACCGACGACCAGATCAAGATCCGCGGCTACCGGGTGGAGCTGGGCGAGGTGGAGGCCACGCTGGCCCGCCATCCCGAGGTACGCCGGGCCACCGTGCTGGCCGCGACCGACGACGACGGGGCCGCCTACCTGGTCGGCCATGTGGCGGCCTCCGGGGTGAGCGGGCAGGAGCTGCGGGACTGGCTGCGCGCCCGCCTGCCCGACCACCTGGTGCCGACCCGGATCGGCGTGGCCGAGGAGCTTCCGCTCGGCCCCAACGGCAAGGTGGACCGGGCGGCCCTGCCCAGACTCGGCACCTCCCGGTCGGCCGGCGCGGCACTGGTCGCGCCCCGCACCGACGACGAACGCCTGGTGGCCGAGGTGATCGCCGACGTTCTCGGCCTGCCGCAGGTCGGCGTGCACGATCGATTCACCGACCTGGGCGGGCACTCCCTGGCCGCGGCCAGAGTGGTCACCGAGCTGTCCCGCAGGCTGGGGCACACCGTGCCGCTGGCGGCCTTCCTGACCGCCCCCACCGCGGCGGGCCTGGCCACCCGGTTACGCCAGGCCGGGCCCGAGTTGGTGCGGCAGGACGGCCGGACCCGGCATCCGCTCACCGACATGCAGCGCGAGTTCTGGACCCTGAGCCGGCTCCACCCCGACAGCCCGGTCACCACGCTGGGGATCCGGCTGCGCGTGCGTGACCTGCCCGAGGCCGCGCCGCTGAGCAAGGCCCTGAACAAGGTCGTGCGCCGGCACGAAGTGCTGCGCAGCACCGTGGCCGTCGACGAGGACGGCGTGCCGTACGCCGTGGTCCATCCGCCGGCCGCGGTGCCCCTGGTCGAGCACGCAGCGGGAGAGGACCCCGAGAAGGTGGCCCGGGCCGCCGCGGCGCACGTGTTCGACGTGACGGCCGAGGTGCCGCTGCTCCGGGCCGAGCTGTGCTGGCTCGGCGACGCGGAGGCCGAGCTGGTGGTCGTGGTGGACCACATCGCCTTCGACGGTGGCTCGGTCGGGGTGCTGATGGGCGAGCTGGCCGCCGAGCTGGCCGGCGAGCCGGTCCCCGGGCCGGCGGTCCAGGTCGGCGATGTGGCCGTGCAGCAGCGGGAACAGCCGGATCCGGCGCGGCTGCGGGAGTTCTGGCAGGCCGAGCTGGCCGGTGCTCCGGTGGCGGACCCCGCACCCGCGGACCTGAGGTCGGGCAGGGTGATCCGGCCGCTGCCCGAGGAGTTCGTGACGGACGTGGCCGCGCTGGCCCGGGACTGCGGTGCCACCCCGTTCGCGGTGTACCTGGCCGCTCTGGCCCTGGCGAGCGGCGAGCCCGACACGCTGGTCGGGGTGGTCGCGGCACGGCGGGCCCGGCCGGAGCTGACCGAGGTCATCGGCCCGCTGGTGGACACGGTGCCGGCGCGGCTGCGGCCGACCGGCACGCTGACCTTCCGGGACCTGGTCCGGCAGGCCGCCGCAGCGACCACGCGGGCACTGGTCCACCAGGAGATCCCGCACGCCGACCTCCCCCGCGCCCCGGTGCTGCTGGCCATGCAGCACGCCGAGGTGCCGGTGCGCCTGGGCAACCTGGAGCTGCTCACCGACCTGGGCTCGGGCGCCGCGGTCCACGAGTTCAGCGTGCTCGTCGACCGGACCGTGGCCGGCACCGAGCTGCAGCTGGAGTACGGCACCGCCCGCCTCGATCCGCCGCAGGCCGAGGCGTACCTGGACCGGCTGATGTGGCTGCTGCGGTGCGCGCTGGCCGACCCGGACCGGCCACTGTCGGCGTTCGAGCTGGTCACCCCGGACGAACGCGCCGCCCTGCTGGCCGCCGCGGCCGGGCCGGAGCTGCCGGAGGTTCTCCGGACGGTGCCGGAGGCGCTGGCGGCCCACACCGAAGGAACGGCCGTGATCGGCCCGGACGGCACCTCGATCGACTACGCCGAACTGAACGACTGGTCCGGCCGGGTGGCGGCGGCGCTGCTGGAACACGGGGTGGCGCCGGGCGAGGTGGTCGGGGTCTGCCTGCCGCGGGACCACCTGATGCCGGCGGTCCTGCTGGCGGTGTGGCGGGCCGGCGCGGCGTATCTGCCGCTGGACCCGGAGCACCCGGTCGAGCGGCTGCGCTGGCTGGCCGAGGACGCCGGGGCGCGCGTGGTGCTCACCCGGGGCGGCGTGGCCGTCGCGGGCCTGCCCGCCCTGGACCTGGACCACCTGGCGGCCGTCCACGGCGGACAGGCGGAGCTGCCGGAGGTGCGGGCCGAGGATCTGGCCTATGTGCTCTACACCTCCGGCTCCACCGGAGCTCCCAAGGGCGTGGAGGTCACCCACGGCGGCCTGGCCGCCCTCGTGGCCGGGATGGCCTCCGCGCTGCGGCTGGGCCCGGGGGACATCCAGCCGGCCGTGGCGCCCTTGACCTTCGACGCCTCCGCGTACGAGCTGTGGAGCGTTCTGGCCCATGGCGGCACCTGCGTGGTGGTGGACCGGGCCACGGCCGTGGACGGGCACGCGCTGGCCGAGCTGATCGCGGCCGGCAAGGCCACGGTCGCCCTCCTGGTGCCCACCACGTACCGGATGCTGCTGGCCGCCGGCTGGGCCGGTGACCCGGCACTGCGGGCCGTCATCGGCGGGGAGAGCCTGGATCCGGCCCTGGCCGGGCAGATCCTGGCCCGGGTCGGCGAGCTGTGGAACGCCTACGGTCCCACCGAGGCCAGCGTTGCCTCGACCCTGCACCGGGTCCGCGCGCACGAGGACGGCCGGGTGCCGATCGGGCTGCCGATGCCGGGGGAGCGGGCCTACGTGGTCGACTCCGAACTGCGGCTGGCGCCGCCGGGCGCGGTGGGCGAGCTGCTGTTGGGCGGGGCCGGTGTGGCCCGGGGGTACCGGGGCCGGCCCGACCTGACCGCGACCGCGTTCGTCGACGACCCGTTCGTCCCCGGTGGCCGGTGCTACCGGACCGGCGACCTGGTGCGGTGGCGGCCGGACGGGACGCTGGAGTTCCACGGCCGCAGGGACCACCAGGTGAAGGTGCGCGGATACCGGATCGAGCCGGGCGAGATCGAGGCGGTGCTGCGCGAGGTGGCCGACGGGGCGGTGACCGTGGCCGGCTCGGGCGCGCAGGCGCACCTGGTCGGCTATGTCGCCCCGGAAACGACCGACCTGGCCGCGGTCGAGCGGCACGTCCGGTCGCGGCTGCCCGGCCACATGGTGCCCCGGCGGTGGGTCGCGCTGCCGGCCCTGCCCACCCTGCCCAGCGGCAAGGTGGATCGGGAGGCCCTGCCCGAGCCGGTCGACGGCCCGGAGGCCGAACGGGTCGCACCCGGCACCGACGCCGAAGGCCTGGTGGCCACCATCTGGGCCGACGTGCTTGAACGGCCCACGATCTGGGCCGACGACGATTTCTTCGCCCTGGGTGGGCACTCCTTCGCCGCGACCCGCGTGATCGGCCGGCTCAAGGAGACGTTGGATCTGGCCGTCCCGGTGCGGTCGCTGTTCGAGCGACCGGTACTCGCCGACTTCGCCGCCGGACTGGAAGAACTGTTGATCGCCGAACTGATGGGCGGGAACGACGCATGACCGAAGTTCGTCAGGACCGGATCGCCGAGTTGGTCCGGTCCCGGTTCGCCGCTGCCCGGGCCGCGGCGGAGACCCCCGGCGCCGGGGGCATCCCGGCGCTGTCCACAGCGGAGATGCCGCTGTCGCCCGCCCAGGAGCGGCTGTGGTTCCTGGCCCAGCTGGAGCCGGACTCCCCCGCCTACAACGTGCCGCTGGCACTGCGGCTGAGCGGGCCGGTGGACGTCGCCGCCCTTACCGCCGCGGTGGCCGAGCTGGCCGACCGGCACTGGATCCTGCGCGGCGTCATCGACGGGACGAGGGTACGGCAGGCCGGCGGCGTGCCCGTCTCCGTGGTGGACGTGGAGCCCGCGGCGCTGGAGCGGGAGCTGGCCGACCACGCCTGGCGCCCGTTCCGGTTGGACGCCGAGCCGCCGATGCGGGCCACGGTGTTCCGGCTCGACGGGGACGAGTGCGTACTCGCGCTGACCCTGCACCACATCGCCACCGACGCCTGGTCCGAACGGCTGCTGCTGCAGGACCTCGCGGCCCTGTACGCGGCCCGGCTCGGCCTGGCGCCGCAGCCGGAGCCCCCGGCCCTGCACTACGCCGACGTGGTCGCGTGGGAGGCCGGGCGGCCCGAGGCCGATCTGGACTGGTGGACCGAGCACCTGGCCGGCCTGCCGCCGGTGCTGGACCTGCCCACCGCCCGGCCCCGCCCGGCCGTCCCCACCTGGCAGGGGGCCGCGGTCGAGGTCGAGGTGCCCGAGTCCCTGTCCGCCAAGGTGCGCGCGGCGGCGGGCGTGACACCGTTCATGGTGTTCATGGCCGGCCTGCAGGCGCTGCTGGCCCGCCTGTCCGGCGGCGACGACGTCGCCGTCGGGGTACCGCACGCCGGACGGCACCACCCGGACGCCGAGCGGGTGGTGGGCTGTTTCATCAACACCCTGGTGATGCGGACCGACACCTCCGGTGACCCCACCGGCGCCGAGCTGCTGGACAGGGTCCGCACGGCCGCGCTGGAGGCGTTCGCCCACTCCCGCACGCCGTTCGAGCGGATCGTGGAACGGCTGCGACCGGAGCGGAACCTGTCGGTGACCCCGCTGTTCCAGGTGATGCTGAACGTCTACGACGTCGGCGCGCCGGTGAGCCTGCCCGGGGTGGAGGTCCGGACCGAACCGGTGCCCTCGCCGACGGCCAAGTTCGACCTGAACCTGACGCTCGGCGACGACGGGGACCGGTTCACCGGCGAGCTGCGCTACCGGACCGATCTGTTCGACGAGGTCACCGCCCGGCAGCTGGTGGAGTGGTACCTGGCGCTGCTGGAGGGGATGCTCACCGACCAGGACGCGCCGGTCCGGCTGCCCGTAGGCCCTGACCTGCGCGGCCCGGCCGAGGACCTGCCGACGGACGTGCCGCTGCACACGCTGGTCGAGCGGATGGCCGACGCCGGCCCCGACGCGCTCGCGGTCGGCTCGCTCAGCTACGCGGAGCTGGACCGGCGGGCCAACCAGGTGGCGCACTGGCTGCTGGCCCGCGGGGTGCGGCCGCAGGAGCCGGTCGGCGTGCTGATGGAGCGGCGGCCCGAGCTGGTGGTCGCCCTGCTGGGGGTGCTCAAGGCCGGCGCGGCCTACCTGCCGCTGGACCCGGTCTACCCGGCGCGGCGGACCGAGGCCATTCTGGCCGGCGCGGGTGTCCGGACCGTGCTCACCGAATCCGAGATCACCGCCGCCGAGGGCGGGTCGGAGCGCCGCCCGGACGTGGCCGTGCCGCCCGACCACCTGGCGTACGTGATCTACACCTCCGGCTCCACCGGGGAGCCCAAGGGGGTCGCGGTCGAGCACCGGCAGATCACCCACTACCTGGGCGCGGTGGCCGGACGGATCCCCGCCGGGACGGCCTCCTTCGCCCTGGTGTCGACCGCCGCGGCCGACCTGGGGCTGACCAACGTGCTGTGCGCGCTGACCTCGGGCGCCACCCTGCACCTGATCGACCACGAGACGGCCACCGACCCGGCCGCGTACGCCGCCTACCTGGCCGCGCATCCGGTGGACGCGGTCAAGATGGTGCCCAGCCAGTTGGAGCTGCTGGGCATGGACGCCCTGCCGGGGAAACTGCTGATCCTGGCCGGTGAGGCCGTGCCGTCGGATCTGCTCGAACGGGTCCGGCTGGCCCGGCCCGACCTGGCGGTGCAGATCCACTACGGGCCCACCGAGACCACGGTGTCGGTGCTGACCTGCGACGTGGACGAGGTGCCCGCCGGGGTGGCGCCGCTGGGCCGGCCGCTGCCCGACGTGGAGTGCCGGGTGGTGGACCCCACCGGCCGGCCGCTGCCGTACGGCGTGCCGGGGGAGCTGTGGATCGGCGGGCCCAGCCTGGCCCGCGGTTACCTGGGCCGGCCCGACCTGACGGCGCAGCGGTTCGTGGACGGCTGGTACCGCACCGGAGACCGGGTGCGGGTGAACCAGGCCGGGCTGGTGGAGTTCCTGGGCCGGGTCGACGACCAGGTGAAGGTGCGCGGGTTCCGGGTGGAGCTCGGCGAGGTCACCGCGGCGCTGCGGGCCCTTCCGCAGGTGGCGGAGGCCTTCGTGCAGCCGGTCGGCACCGGGGCGCAGCGACGCCTGGCCGCCTGGGTGACCCCCTCCGCGGTGGACGTCGCGCAAGTGCGGGCGCTGCTGCGGGAGCGGCTGCCCGACTACATGGTGCCGGCCGCGATCGGCGCGCTGGAGACGTTGCCGCTCACCCCGAACGGGAAGGTGGACCGGGCGGCGCTGCCGGTCCCCGAGACCGCCCCCGCGGTGCGGGTGCCGCCGGGCACGCCACAGGAGCACCTGGTCGCCGGGATCTGGGCCGAGGTGCTCGACCTGCCGCAGGTCTGGGCGGACGACGACTTCTTCGCCCTGGGCGGGCACTCCTTCGCCGCCACCCGGACGGTCGGCCGGCTGCGCGAACGGCTGGGCGTGCCGGTCGCGGTGCGGCTGCTGTTCGAGCATCCGGTGCTCGCCGATCTGGCCGCGAACCTGCCCCGCCAGGCACCGGAGGCCAGGGCGCGGCGAGAACGGGCGGACGGCCCGGCCCCGCTGTCCGGGGCGCAGGCCAGGCTGTGGTTCCTGGCGCAGCTGGAGCCGGAGAGCACGGCCTACAACGTGCCGGTGGCGCTGCGGCTGGACGGGCCGCTCCAGGCGGAGGCGCTGCTGGGCGCGGTACGCGACCTGGCCGAGCGGCACCAGGTGCTGCGCAGCGTGATCGACGACTCCGGCGCCGAGCCGGTGTCCCCTGCGATCATTGATTTCTCTAGAGAAGTGCATCACCTTCGGAGGTGGAAGGTCACACGGCCGGGCC
>NZ_JBSFPS010000128.1:0-26526 GCF_053588315.1 Streptosporangium sp. NPDC003464
CGTGACGTGCGCGAACAGCGGATGGCCCTTGAGCTTCTCCACCACCGCGACCACGCCGTCGTGCCTGCCCACCCGGAGGTTGTCACGCTGGGCGATGTCGTGGGTGAGCACGACCCTGGAGTTGGCGCCGATCCGGCTCAGCACCGTCAGCAGCACCCCGCGCTCCAGCGACTGGGCCTCGTCCACGATCACGAAGGCGTCGTGCAGGGACCGGCCGCGGATGTGGGTGAGCGGGAGCACCTCCAGCATGCCCCGGTCGATGACCTCCTCGATCACCTCGGGCGTGGTGACCGCGCCGAGGGTGTCGTAGACGGCCTGCGCCCACGGGCCCATCTTCTCGTTCTCGGAACCGGGCAGGTAGCCCAGCTCCTGGCCGCCCACGGCGTACAGCGGGCGGAAGACGATGACCTTGCGGTGCTGGCGGCGCTCCAGGACCGCCTCCAGGCCCGCGCAGAGGGCGAGCGCGGACTTGCCGGTGCCCGCCCTGCCTCCCATCGAGACGATGCCGACCTCGGGGTCCATCAGGAGGTCGAGGGCGATGCGCTGCTCGGCGGAGCGGCCGTGCAGGCCGAACACCTCCCGGTCGCCCCGCACCAGCCGCACCGACTTGTCCGGCAGGACCCTGCCCAGTGCCGAACCCCGGCTGGACAGCAGCCGCAGGCCGGTGTGGGTGGGCAGGTCTCGGGCCTCGGACAGGTCGGCGGTGCTGTGCTCGAAGAGTGTCTCGATGTCCTCCGTGGTCACCTGGAGCTCGGCCATGCCGGTCCAGCCGGACTCCACCACCAGCTCGGCGCGGTATTCCTCCGCGGCGAGACCGATGGAGGCCGCCTTGACCCGCATCGGCAGGTCCTTGGAGACCAGCACCACCTCACGCCCCTCCGCGGCGAGGGTCCGCGCCACGGTGAGGATGCGGGTGTCGTTGTCGCCGAGCCGGAAGCCGACGGGCAGGATCGACGGGTCGCTGTGGTTGAGCTCGACCCGGATGCTGCCCTCGCCGATCGGCATGGGCTCGTCCAACCGCCCGTGTGTCACCCGTAGGTCGTCGAGGTACCTCAGCGCCTTGCGCGCGAAGTATCCGAGTTCCGGATGGTGGCGTTTGCCCTCCAACTCGGTGATGACGACGATCGGGAGGACGACCTCATGCTCGGCGAAGCGGCTCATCGCCGCTGGATCCGCCAGCAGGACCGAGGTGTCCAGGACGTACGTACGCCGGCTGGTGACCGGCGACGTGGGTGAGGACGAAGGGTTTGCCACGCGTTCTCCCCCGGGCGCCATGGGGGGCGCCCTGCCATGAGCTGGGATGCGGACCGGACCCGGGCCCACGCTCGCGGCTTGCCGAGGAGGCGCCGGCGACCGGCCCTCCTTGGCAGTCGTGACGCAAAGGCGAGCCCTCTCCGGAGTAGGCGGGCTGTGCCCGCCTACTTGTTACGGTACGTCCTGAATACCCACCCGCCAAAGGGACAAGCCTGTCCGAAAGGGGGTGTTCATGTGGTGTTTCAGTAGCCGTACCGTCGATGCCGCGCGGCATACGAGCGGAGAGCCCGCAAGAAATCGACCCTGCGGAAGTCAGGCCAGTAGGCCTCGCAGAAGTAGAACTCGGAGTGGGCGCTCTGCCAGAGCAGGAAGCCGGAGAGCCGCTGCTCTCCCGAGGTCCGGATGACGAGATCCGGGTCGGGCTGGCCGCGCGTGTAGAGATGCTCCGCGATGTGCTCCACATCGAGGACCTCCACCAGGTCCTCGATGCTCGCGCCCTTGCTGGCGTGCTCCTGGAGAAGGGAGCGCACCGCATCAGCGATCTCACGCCTTCCTCCATACCCAACAGCAACGTTCACAATCAAACCCGGACGGTGTGATGTTGCTTCTTTTGCGTTTTTAAGGACATGCGCCGTGTGATCGGGCAGAAGATCGAGCGCGCCCATAGGGTTGATGTGCCATCCGTCGGCGACGAGCTCCTGGACCACGTCCTCGATGATCTTCACGAGGAGGTCCAGCTCGTCCTTCGACCGGTTGATGTTCTCGCTGGACAGCAGCCACACGGTGACGACCTCGACGCCGGCCTCTCGGCACCAGCCGAGGAGCTCGGAGATCTTGTCCGCGCCCTTGCGATGACCCCGGCTGACGTCGTCGATGCCCATCGAGCGCGCCCAGCGCCGGTTCCCGTCGACGATGACGCCGACATGCCGGGGGGCCATGTCCTTCTGGCGGAGCAGCTTCGCCTCCAGCCGCCGTTCGTACAGCCGGTAGACGAGATCGCGCACGCCCATGGAGTCCCTCCCCTCAACGCCCACCGTCGAAGGGCGCTGACAGGCAATTATCACCGCCCGCGAGACCTCTCCGCCCCGTCTATCGGGTTCCGGTTGAGTTGCCGGACTTCTGCGGCGCCAGGCACTCCTCCGCCTCCGTGACGAGTGCCTCCACGAAGGCGCCCAGCTCAGCCGAGGTGAGCACGGCCCGCATGCCCACCCCACCACCGCCCCAGGCCTCCACGAACGCCCTGCGGGTCAGCCGCCATTCACCGGCGCTCCCCCGCCTGGCCGGGACCCAGATCGGGATGGTGCGCAGCTGACATCGGAGTTCGCCCCCGCTCACGATCCCGTTCCTCGTCCGGTAACGAAAGGCGAACAGTTCTTCCTCCTCGGGGAAGCGGTCGTCGGGATCGGGCCACTGCGCCTCGAGCCCGGCCCGGGCCTCGGCGACGCCCTTGGCCAGCCGGACGAGGAGCCAGCCGCACCGCTCCCCCACCGTCCCGTAGAGCGTGCCGTCGCGGTGGAGTTCGAGGGTGACCTCGTACGGCAGGCCGACGCTGTCCCGGCACGCCACCGGCGTAACGGTCAGATACGACCCATCAAGACAACGCAGTCCCCCCACCTCACAGAGGTTATCCCCGGCACAGCCTGCCAAAACGTTCTCAATGGCGGCGATGCTCACCCTCGATGCCAGCTGTGCTCACGCCACCCGGGCGGCTGGTGCCACTCCGTCCAGCCGTGTCCCCGGCGGCCGTCCTCGGCCTCGAACCGGCACAGGGCGCGGGGGAAACGGGCGGGCTCGCCGTCCGGGGAGGTCATCCCCACGGGGGCGAAGGCGACCGGGGTGACGGTCATCGGGGCCCCCGGCACGGCCAGCCGCGAGAGGACGGGCAGGCCGTGCTCGCCGAACTCGGTCGCCGCGGTGAACCCCTCCCGGTGGCCGAGCACGCCCTCGGGCGAGACCGTGAAACACGGCCACGACAGCTCGGCGCCGAGGTTGGCCCGCATGCCGTGGAAGAACGTCCCGTCGTCGAGCCGCCCGGAGCTCCACAGCCAGGAGACCGTCCACCAGTCGCGCTCCCCCCAGCTGTGGTCGCGCTCGCCGTGTCCGGCGAAGGGGATCTCCTCGCCGCCCACCCTGATCACACCGGCGACCCTGCAGGGGATCTCGTAGCGCGGGACGAACCCGTAGGGGTAGACCCCGCCGACCGTCTCCCACTCCAGGTCGAACTTCAGCGAGGTCCTCGGGGCCCCGCCGGGGACGTCGTAGGCCCACGTCGGATCCTCCAGCACGGCGGCCGCCCCGGCCTCCAGGGTCAGCCTGGTGGAGCGCATGGGGGCCGTCGTCTCGTGGGTCGCCCGGTAGTCCCGGCCCCGCACCGTGAGGCCGGACGTGGGCAGCGGGGCACAGTCGTCGGCGAGCAGCACCAGCGGCCGGTCCCGGCCGACCAGGCACGCCCAGTACCAGGCGCGGTCCCAGTTGGGATACAGGCCCAGCCGGACGTAACCGGCCAGGGAGCCGTCCTCGGCCGCGAAGTCGAAGTAGAACGACTCGCTCCACAGCCGTTCGCCACCGGCCGGATGCGTCCCCTCGTCCGCCTCACTCAGCGGCCACGTCCCGTGATCGATGATCTTCACCACGGCCCACTCCCATGCAAGCGCTTGGCTACACGACCGGGCCAACCTAACCGACCGGCCCCCCGGCGGGACAGCCCTCAGCGATCATCTCCGCCCCGCCCTCGCGGGGCGTCCGGCCCCCCGTCGCCGCCCGGCGCCCGGCGCGGCGGCCCGGTCCGGTCCCCGCCCTCCCGGGGGCCGGGGCCACCGGCCTCCCGAGCCCCAGGGGCGCCGGGCTCCTGAGGGCCAGGGGCGCTGAGCGGGCCGCGGACGCCGGTCGGTGGCGGAGGGTCACCGGAGGCCGCGGGGGCGCCGGGCGGGATGCGCCCGCCCGACGCGGGAGGCGCCGGTGTGCCGCTCAGCGACAGCACGGCGGCCAGCTCCCGGTCACTCGCCCGGCCCAGGCCGTACAGGGCGATCCCGCAGAGGTCGAACTCCGCCCTGGAGACGTGGTCCCGGGGGCGCGGCGGCAGGGACGCCTCCTCGCGGTGGCGCAGGCGGTGGTGGACCAGCGCGGCCTGTCCCAGGCGGGTGGGCTCGACCCGCGCGGCACCGCACGCCTCGACCAGCCCCAGCCCCTCCATGTGCGCGATCAGCGCGGTGACCGCGGGCCCGCGGACGACCGCCGCCTTGACCTCCCACACCGGAAGACCCCCGGGCCGGTCACCGAGCAGGGCGAGGATCTCGGCCTCCACCGGATGCGAGGCTCCCGCCAGGCGCGAGGACCCCTCCAGATCCGAGGTGCCCTCCGGGCCCGAAATCCTCCCCGGGCTCGAGGTCTCCGCCGGAGGCGGGATCCCCGCCGGGCCCGAAACCCTCCTCGGGGCCGAGGTCCCCTCCGGAGGCGAGGCCGCCTCCAGGTCCGAAATCCTCCCCGGGCCCGAAATCCTCTCCGGGGGCGGGGGCCCCTCCGGGTCCGCGATCCCCTGCGGGGGCGGGGCCGCCCGGATCAGCCGCCCGTCGCGCCGGGCCGTGAGGGCCCCTCTGGCGGCCAGGGCGGCCAGGGCGGTGTTCGCCACCCGGAACCGGCCGCCCGCGAGCTGGGACAGCTCGTAGAGGTCCGGGGCCGGCCCCCTGTAGACCTTCGGGGAGTGCATGGCCAGTCTCAGCGCGATCAGGCCCGCCACCGTCACCAACGCCACCGTCACGACGACGATCAGAGTGGTCAGCATGACGACCTCCCCCCGAGAAGGTGTCCTCACCCAGTTGGACGAACGGTGCCCGAGAGAAGTTTCAGCATCCGCCGCAGGGGGCGGGACCAACGGCGGGTCCCGGCGGGCGGCTCCGGGCCCCGGCCGGGGTCCGGCAGCCGCCCCTGGGCGCTGAGCCGCTCCGCGAAGTCACGCGCGTCGGCGCGGGAGCCGCCCGACGGCTTGGGCCGGCCCCGTGCGTACGCCTCGAACTCCCGCGCGAAGTCGTCGCCGAGCAGCGCCACCAGGTCCGGCCGGAGCCGGGCCACCGTTCCGCGCCGTTTGGAGATCAGAGCGGCCGCCTGGACCCGCAGCCGTGCCTCGTCGAACCCCGCAGGCGCCTCGGCCCCGGCGACCAGAGCGGCCAGCAGCCCGGCCTGGGCACCGCTCAGCGCCTCCCGGGCACCGGCCGGGGCACTCCCGGCCCCGTCCGGGCCAGGCCGGGGATCCGCCGGCACGTCCCCCGCCCGGACGTCCCGTACGCGCCCTTCGGCCACCGGCGCCTCCCCGGGGCGGTCCTCAGACACGGGCCATCGCGCCGCGGACCCGGTCGAGCTCCGCGGCGAGCGCGGCGTCGCTGGGATAGTCGTCGTCCCATTCGAGCAGCACGCCGGGCGGGTCGGCGCGGGCGCAGAGCTCGGACAGGATGTCCAGCACCTCGCCGGGGACGTGCGCGGTGTGGGTGTCGTGCCAGAGGCCGTGGTGGGAGTGGCCGCCGGCGACGTGCACGTAGGCGAGCTCGGACAGCGGCAGGCCGTCCAGCGCGGCGGTGGCCGACAGCCCCAGGTTGACCTGGTTGGTGTAGAGGTTGGCCACGTCGACCAGGAGCCCGACCCCGGTCATCTCCACCAGCTCGCCGAGGAACTGCGCCTCGGTCATCTCGTCCTCCGGCCAGCCGAACAGGGCCGCCACGTTCTCCAGAGCCAGCGGGACGGGGAGCGCCGCCTGCGCCTGCCGTACGTTCTCGGCGATCACCGAGAGCGCGGCCCTGGTGCGCGGGACCGGGAGCAGGTGGCCGGCCTCCATGCCGCCCGCCCGCACGAAGGCCAGGTGCTCGCTGACCAGCGGCGCGTCCAGGGCCTGGGCGCAGGCCGCCAGGTGCTCCAGCCGGGCCGGGTCCGGCGGCTCGGCGCCGCCCACCCCCAGCCCGACGCCGTGCGGGATCACCGGCACCCCGCGGGCGCGGAGCACCCGCAGCGACTCCGGGAGCCGGTCGGGCCGCACGTTCTCCGCGATGACCTCGACGAAGTCCACGCCGGGCAGGCGCTCCACCGTCAGGTCGATCTCCGGGCGCCAGCCGATGCCGACGCCCAACGGCCCGGATCCGGACATCCTCACACCACCTCCCCGATCACCACGCGCCCCGGTCAGCCGCCGCCACAGCCGCCGCAGCCGCCGCCGCAGCCCGAACCACCGCCGCAGCTCGAACCGCCGCCCGAGTCGCCGCCGCCCGAGTCGCCTCCGCCCGAACCCCAGCCGCCGGAGCCGAAGTCGCCGCCCCCGCCGTAGGAGGCGTCGCCGGAGCTGGAGGAGCCGCCCCCGCAGGAGCCGCCGGCGCAGCCCACGGAGCCCTGGGCCTGGCCGCGCTTCAGCTCCTCCTCCAGGCCCGGGTCTCCCAGCTCGCCCAGGCCGTAGAGGGCGACCGGGACGCCGACCGCGAAGGCCAGGTCCGGGGTCGCGGGGCGGGCGCCCCGCACATGGACCTTGCGGGCCGAGCCGAGCACGTCGTGGCCCGCCTTGCTGAGGACGCCGCGCAGTGCCTGCTTCTGGCGCAGGTAGGAGACCAGACCGCTCATCCAGGCGATGGTGCCGATCACCACCGCGGCCACGCCGAAGAAGCCCCAGTCGGAGACGGACAGGACGGCGCCGACCTCGAAGACGGCGGCGAACACCGTGAGGAGCAGCAGCCGGTTCAGCAGCCGGCCCGCCCCGGCGAGGGAGCCGTCGGGCACCAGCAGTCCCATGCCCAGCAGGCGGTAGCGCAGGCCGCTCATGGCCTGGCCGTCGGCGACCGTACGGCGCAGCTCCCCCGCCGGGCAGGAGTTGCCCCGGGCGCGCAGGGCGTCGAGGATGGCCTGCTCGATCGGTTCGGGGGAGGGCAGGGCGCCGACCACGAGGCTGACCTGGCCGCCCCGTGACACCCGGACGGCCCCGCCCCTGGCCAGCAGGCCGAGGGCGGTGTTGACCACACGCAGCGGCCCACCGGACAGGTAGGCGAGCTCGTAGGGGCTGAACTGGCCTCCGTGGTGGTCGGCCGCGACCGAGCGGACCCGGCGGTGCTCATGGCGCACCGCCGCGGCCGTGGCGTTGACCACGACGGCCAGGGCGAAGGCGATGACGAACAGTACGAATTCCATGTCCGCCTCCCGGGGGGAAGGCGGGGCGTGTGCCCCGCTGTCATGTAGACGCACGGGGCCACACGGAAGTTGCAGCCGGGAGGTCTCAGTTCAGCCGCTCGACCAGCGCGTGGTATTCGTCCCAGAGCTCCTTGGGAAGGTGGTCGCCGAAGGTCTCGAAGAAGGCCGGGATCAGCGCCGCCTCCTCCTTCCAGACGTCCCTGTCCACGCTCAGCAGGGTCCGCAGGTCCTCGGCGGGGATGTCGAGGCCCTCGGTGTCGAGCTCGGCGGGGAGCAGGCCGATCGGCGTCTCGACCGCCTCCGCCTCGCCGTTGAGGCGGTCGACGATCCACTTGAGCACGCGGCTGTTCTCTCCGAAGCCGGGCCAGATGAACTTGCCGTCGTCGTTCTTGCGGAACCAGTTGACGTAGTAGATGCGCGGCAGCCGTACGTTCTCGCGCTGGCCGATCTTGATCCAGTGGGCGAAGTAGTCGCCCATGTTGTATCCGCAGAACGGCAGCATCGCGAACGGGTCACGGCGCAGCTCGCCGACCTTGCCCTCGGCCGCGGCGGTCTTCTCCGAGGCGATGTTGGCTCCGGTGAACACACCGTGCTGCCAGCTCAGCGACTCGGTCACCAGGGGGACGGCGCTGGCGCGGCGTCCGCCGAACAGGATCGCCGAGATCGGCACGCCCTGGGGGTCCTGCCACTCGGGGGCGATCGTCGGGCACTGCGCGGCGGGCACCGCGAACCGGGCGTTGGGGTGGGCGGCGGGCTCCCCGCTGCCGGGGGTCCAGGGACGGCCCTTCCAGTCGGTCAGGTGCGCCGGGGGCTCCTCGGTGAGCCCCTCCCACCACACGTCGCCGTCGTCGGTGAGGGCGACGTTGGTGAAGATGCTGTTGCCCCAGAGCGTCTTGATCGCGTTGGCGTTGGTGGCCTCGCCGGTGCCGGGCGCCACGCCGAAGAAGCCGGCTTCGGGGTTGATGGCGTACAGGCGGCCGTCGGCGCCGAAACGCATCCAGGCGATGTCGTCGCCGACCGTCTCGACCTTCCAGCCCGGGATGGTCGGCTGGAGCATGGCCAGGTTGGTCTTGCCGCACGCGCTGGGGAAGGCCGCCGCGACGTAGCGGGTCTCCCCGGACGGCGGGGTGAGCTTGAGGATGAGCATGTGCTCGGCCAGCCAGCCCTCGTCGCGGGCCATCGTGCTGGCGATGCGCAGCGCGTAGCACTTCTTGCCGAGCAGCGCGTTGCCGCCGTAGCCGGAGCCGTAGGACCAGATCTCCCGCGTCTCGGGGAAGTGGCTGATGTATTTGGTGGAGTTGCACGGCCATGGCACGTCGTGCTGGCCGGGCTCCAGGGGGGCGCCGACCGAGTGGACGGCCTTGACGTAGCCGCCGCGCTCCTCGATGAGCCGCAGCGCCGCCTCACCCATGCGCGTCATGATGCGCATGGAGACGACCACGTAGGGCGAGTCGGTGATCTCGACGCCGAGCTGGGAGATGTCACCGCCCAGCGGGCCCATGCAGAAGGGCACGACGTACATGGTGCGGCCGCGCATGCTGCCCTTGAAGATCTCGCCGAAGGTCCGGCGCATCTCGGCGGGGGCGATCCAGTTGTTGGTCGGCCCGGCGTCCTCCTCGCGCTCGGAGCAGATGTACGTCCGGTCCTCGACGCGGGCGACGTCACTCGGGTCCGAGGCGGCGTAGAAGCTGTTCTGCCGTTTGGCCAGGCGCTTGAAGGTGCCCTGTTCGACCAGCAGGTTCGTCAGGCGCGTCCACTCGGTCTCCGAGCCGTCGCACCATTCGATCCGGTCGGGCTGGGTCAGCTCGGCGATCTCCTTGACCCAGGCGGCCAGCTCGGGGTGGCTGGTCGGGCTGGGGGCGGTTACGTCTGCGATAACGGACACTGCTGCGGCTCCTTACGCTTCTCAGGGCCAAAACATCATTGACAGAGAAACCGCATTTAATCCAATTGGCGTAGACCAGTGAATGCGTGCGGTCCGGCGCCGCGTCACCCCTGTTCCACCCACCCCGCAGGGCATATGGGCTGGCAGAGGCAGCGACGTTCTGAGTGACGTACCCCGAAGAAGAGAAACTAAAGAAAGCCGTTCCGGCAGTGGTATAGGCCATTCCAAGAGGTCTAAACCAATCGCTGAACAGGTTCAGACCAATTTTCGACCGTTCTCCCTGACCAGCCTCAAGAGTTCACGTCCGGCCCCGAGGCACGCACCCGGTCGACGTGCTGGAGCGCGTCCCGCAGATCGGTCAGCCAGGTGTCGGTGTGCTTGCCCACCAGGCGTACGCACCAGGCCAGCGCGTCACTCCGGCTGCGGGCGACCCCGGCGGCCACGAGGGTGTCGAGCACCCGCCGCTCCGACTGCCGCAACCGGGTCATGACCGGCACCGACAGTGTGGTGAACATCACCGTCTCGTCGCCGACGGCGACCCCCCAGGAGACCTTCCGGCGGAAGCGGTGCTCGGCCTCCAGCGCGATCTCGATGCGGCGCTCCCTGGTCTCCTCGCGGAAGCGCTGCACGCCGCCCTCCACGGCGGCGGCCCGCTCCACCTCGGAGGCGTCGTCGCCGAGCGTGGGCGGCCGGAGCCGGCCGACCACCGCGATCTCCTCCCGGTCCAGCACGATCTCCGGCGGCCCCTCGAACCACCCCTCGGGCAGCCGGCCCGAGAACCATCCGCGGAGCTTCCCTACTGCTTCGTCATTTTCCATGTAATTGAGATTACATCGCTTCATCCGACAGAGCCAGCACCTCGTGCCGACTGGTCGCGCGCAGCGCCCGCGTCGGTGAACGCGGCGCCGGCGGCGGTGTTCAGGCAGGTGACCGAGAGGTCAGAATCGGCACATGAGTTCACCTCCGTGCCCCGAGGGACTGCGCGAACGCAAGAAGGCCAAGACCCGGCGGACGATCCAGGACCACGCTCTGCGGCTTTTCGCCGAGCAGGGGTACGAGGCCACGACGGTCGAGCAGATCGCGGACGCGGCGGAGATCTCGCCCAGCACCTTCTTCCGCTACTTCCCCGTGAAGGAGGACGTCGCCGTCCCGGACGACTACGGCCCCCTCCTGCTGGAGGCTCTGGCGGCGCAGCCGGCGGGCCTCGGACCGGTCCCCGCGCTGCGCGCCGCCGTGCGCGCGGTGTTCGGGCGGCTCTCCCCGGAGGAGGAGCTGCACATCCTCGCCCGCGTCAGGCTGCAGCTCAGCCATGCCGCGCTGCACTCCAGGACGGTGGACAGAACGATCACTATGATCGGCCTGCTCGCCGCGGGCGTCGCCCGCCGCCGGGGGCTCGGCGCCGTCGACCCGCTGAGCCGTACGGCCGCCGGGGCCGTGGTCGGCGCGCTGCTGCCGGCCGTGTCCGCCTGGGCCGAGGGCTCCGGCGCCGGCCGGCTGGCCGACGCCCTCGACGAGGCCCTCGCCCTCCTCGAATCGGGCCTGTGCCCCTGACCGCCGGCCGGCCCGCGGGACGTCAGCGGACGCGGGCGGCGACGTCCGGGCTGATCCGGACGGCGCCGGCGAAGTTGCGGGTGCTGACCGGGACGAGCTTGACCACGTCTCCGGTCCTGGGGGCGTGCAGCATCTTGCCGCCGCCCCAGTAGATCGCCACATGTGAGACGTAGCTGGGGTTGGTCGGGTCGTGCCGCCAGAACAGCAGGTCACCGGGCTGGGCCTGGGAGAGGGGGATCTGCGGGCCCGCGACGAACTGCTGGTGGGTCACCCGGGGCACCTTGATGCCCGCCTGGGCGTAGGCCCACTGGACCAGCCCGGAGCAGTCGAAGGTGTCCGGGCCCTCCGCGCCCCAGACGTAGGGGCGGCCGAGCTTGCTGATCGCCGCCGTGAGGGCGGTCTTGACCTGGGGGGCGGTCATGAAGGCGCCCGCCGACCAGGTCGCGCGCTTGGGGGTCGACAGCACCGGATTGATCGTGGCGACCTGGCTGCCCCGGGGGAGGATCCGCAGCAGGGCGCGGCGCAGCTTGGCCGAGTCGGCCTTCGGGGCGCTCACCACCAGCGCGTTGTTCTCCGGGATGCCCAGCGCGCGGGCGGTCTGCCGCGAGACCACGGCGTCGATGGCCCCCATGCCCATCGTCGCATAGGCGCCCACGCGCAGGGTCTGCCCGGCCGTGGCGACGGACTTGCCCAGCGGCATGCCGCCGTCGTTGCCCAGGACGAAGGAGACGGCGATCTCACCGGCGGAGACGTTGCGCCAGAGCCTGTCGGAACGCGCGGTCGGCTTGGGGGTGTAGGCGCGGAACGTCGAGGGGTTGACCCCCAGGGTCTGCACCCGCTTGCCGTCCATGCCCACCTCCGCCGCGTCGGCGCGCTCCACCGCCCGCACCCCGGCGACCTGCGCGACCCGCGCCACCACGGCCGAGCGCAGCGGCTTGGCCGCGACGACGAAGAGGTTGGGCCGGTGCATCGAGGTGAGCGGGGCCACCGGGAGCGGCGGGGCCTGCGTGGGTGGAGCCTGCGTGGGCGGGGTCTGCGTGGGCGGGGCCGTCGCCGTGCCAGCCTGGAGGCTCTGCCGGGCGACGGGCCTGCGCAGGGCGACCGTCTCCGGGGTCCGCTCCGGCAGCTGGGTGACCACCACCACCCCCGTGGCCAGCACGGCCACGAGGAAGAGCGCGATGACGGGGACGGCCTGCCTGGGCAGGCGGGCGCCGCGGCCGTAGCGGATGCGCGGGCGGTAGGCGAGATCCTGCCGGGCCTCATGGATCAGATCGGAGACCCGTGTCCGCCGATCCAACACGGCGTCCCCCTTCCACCCGTTCTGATCCAGCCCTAAGAGAGTGCCGTACGCCGCGCCATGATGCACGCGAACCCGCCAAAACACTCTGTTATCTACGACACGGTCACAAGCCGGACGGCATGCCTCAAGGCCCCGCCTTCAGGACATGTCTCGGAGCGCGCGCCTCCCTGGACATGGCGATCCGCCGGGACGGGGTCCCGGCGGATCAACTGGTCCGGGCGAGGTCAGCTACCGATGTAGGGAACAGCCTCAAGGATCTCGACGGTGTTGGAGCGGCCGTTGGGCATCGTGTAGGTGGCCTTCTCGCCGATCTTCTTGCCGTTGATCGCCGCGCCGAGCGGCGACTTCGGCGAGTAGACGTCGATCGGGGCACCGCTCTCCTCGCGGGAGGCCAGCAGGAAGGCGACTTCCTCGTCGTCGCCCTCGAAGCGGATGGTGACGGTCATGCCGGGGCCCACCACGCCCTCGGTGCGCGGCGCCTCACCCACCTTGGCGCTGTCGATGATCTGCCGGAGGTGGAAGATGCGGGCCTCCATCTTGCCCTGCTCGTCCTTGGCGGCGTGGTAGCCGCCGTTCTCCTTGAGGTCGCCCTCTTCGCGGGCGGCCTCGATCTTCTTGGCGATATCGACGCGCCCGGGCCCCGAGAGGTATTCGAACTCCGCCTTCAGGCGGTCGTACGCCTCCTGAGTGAGCCAGGTGACGCTCTCGTTGTGGGAGTCGGCCACGGGTTCTCCTTGCATCCTCTATGGGGGCTTCGTGCTTGGGTAGCTGTCGTTCGAATTTCGAAAGGCTAACAAGTTAACCGCTCGAACGCTTCCCCAAATATCTCACTATACGAGATAGCAGTAGTGGACTGCGCCGGAAGTCGCCTGGGCACTGGTCTCTAGCCGCTCAGTAAGGCGGACATATCCCTCACCAGCAGGAATAGTGACCTCACGGCTCCCGACTTCCACATGAGCCACATCCATGGCCTGCAGCCGGCAGAGGGCCGCGCGGTCGGATGGCTTGACCACTTCGAAGGTGATCTGAATAGAATCGCCGCGGCTGGCATCGAAAGCGATGACCTGGTCGATAACCTCGGTGTTGCCCTTGGACGCCCACATCACGTAGCCCCACCCGCCGGCGCACACCGCGCACAGGATCGCGATCACGACGTGCACGACGAAGCGGCCCCTGCGCTCCGGACGGTCGGGGAAGTCGCCCGGGGTGCCGAGCACCGGACCGTTCTGCCGGCCCTGCTCGGCCTCGCTGGTGGCCATGACGGAATCTCCCTGCACTACCTCGGCGTTATCCGAGACAATTGTCCCTCGCGGGGGCCTCGCCCTCGCGACCGCCATAAGAGAAACTAACCTCTCCCCGGAGTGCCCAGGCCCAGCCGGGGAGTGGCGCGGCATCGGAGCGAGCACAATGGACGCGTACGGCGGAGCCTGCCGTCCTCAGGGCGAGCGAGGATCTGAGCGCGACCTATCAAGAGGAGACATCGAGCCCGTGAGTGCACCGCTGAGGCTGATGGCCGTTCACGCGCACCCTGACGACGAGTCGAGCAAGGGCGCCGCCACGATGGCGCGCTACGTCGCGGAAGGTGTGGAGGTGCTGGTCTGCACCCTCACCGGAGGAGAGCGCGGTTCGATCCTGAACCCCAAGATGGACCGTCCCGAGATCCTTGAGAACATCGGCGAGGTCCGGCGCCTGGAGATGGAGCGCGCGCGAGAGATCCTCGGCGTGCAGCAGCGCTTCATGGGGTTCGTCGACTCGGGCCTGCCGGAGGACGAGAGCGAGCCGCTGCCCGAGGGCTGCTTCGCCCTGCAGCCGATCGAGACCGCCTCGGCGCCGCTGGTGGCGGCCGTGCGCGAGTTCAGGCCGCACGTCATCCTCACCTACGACGACGACGGCGGCTACCCGCACCCCGACCACATCATGACCAACCGCGTCTCGGTGGAGGCCTTCGAGGCCGCGGGCGACCCCGACCGCTACCCCGACGCCGGGGAGCCCTGGCAGCCGCTCAAGCTCTACTACCACATGGGCTTCACCAAGGACCGGTTCGAGGCGCTGCACGAGGCCATGACCTCCCGGGGCATCGGCTCCCCCTACGCCGACTGGATCGCCCGCTGGGAGGACCGCCCGCAGAAGTGGCCGGTGACCACCCGCATCCCCTGCGGCGACTACTTCGAGGTCCGCGACGAGGCGCTGCTCGCCCACGCCACCCAGGTCGACCCCGACGGCTTCTGGTTCGTCTGCCCGCGCGACCTGCAGCGTGAGATCTGGCCGACCGAGGACTACCACCTGGCCCGATCCCTCGTCGACACCGAGCTTCCCGAGGACGACCTGTTCACCGGCATACATGCCGAAGAGGTGTCCCCCGCCTGCCACTGACACGACCATGGGGTGGCGGTGGCAGACTTGAGGTGTGATTGCATTCGACACCGTCGCCAAGGGTGACGTCAGCCCGGGCCTCCTGGGATTCCTCGTCGTCGCGGCGCTGGGGTTTGCGCTGTTCCTGCTCGTCAAGTCGATGAGGCGGCAGATCTCCAGGATCGAGGTCCCGTCCGAGTCCGAGCTGAAGAAGCACAACCCCGCCACCTAGCCGGGCCGCGCTCCGGCCCGGCCCTCCGGGGTCAGTCGGCCGACCATGCCCGCTCCAGGGCCTTCGGCAGGCCCCAGCGGCCCAGCGGGGTGAGCACCTCGCGTCTGTCCACGATCCCCAGGCACGCCCACAGCGGCGTGACCGAGCTGAACAGCGTCTCCGCCGCCTCCAGGTCGTCCGGTTCATCCATCTGGACGTCGATGTCGTCGGACTCGGCGATGAGCCGGGCGATCCGCTCGGGCGAGGCCAGCACCCCCGGGCCGCGTCTGGCCAGGGCCGCCACCACGGCCAGCCAGTCCGCGTGGTGGATCGCGCAGAGCGCGGCCAGCACGGAGTCCTCGTGGCTCAGCTCGCCCTCCAGGTCGGAGAACCTCTCCGGCGTGTCGTCGTCTTCGGGCAGGTCCGAGATCGGCCCGGCGATGCCCGCCGTGACGGTCAGCCAGAGCTCCTCGTCGTCGGCGGGCAGCGGCTCCCCGTCGTATCCGGCGCAGGCCCGCAGCACGTTGCCCGGATAGCCCGGGTCAGCCAGCACCTCGCGCAGCCGTACGCACGCGGCCCGCAGGTCCCCGGCCGGCCGCTCGGGGTCGGGCAGCTCGGCCAGGATGCGCCGCAGCTCGCTGAGCGCGAATGCCTCCTCCTCGTCCCAGGCCGCGAACAGCTCCTCGTCCTGCTCGTCGCTGACCGCGATCCCGGGCACCCGCCCGTCGGGCAGCGGGCTGTTGAGCCAGCGCTCCTGCAGGTCCTCGTAGACCTCCCGGGCCGCCGCGTCCTCCTGGGCGAGCGCGTCCGGGTCGACCTCACCGGCGGCGACCCGCTCCTCCAGGTGGGCGACCAGCCTGCCGAACATCTCCTCGGCGACCGGCCCCCGCTCGTCCTCCTCGGGCCAGACGAAGAAGCTCCGGGTGAGCAGGAGCGGCTCGGTCCCGGTGGACTCCAGCCACCGCTGCACGTCGCCCACGGTCGCGCTGCCGGACTCGATCGCCCGCAGCGTCGCCTTGGCGGACTCCCAGAAGGGCAGGGACAGCGGGTTCCCCGCCGCCATCAGCGCCCGGCGCAGGTCGGGGAGGGCCACCAGCGCCACCCCCGACGGCACCGCGAGCAGGGCGAGGGCCACATCACGGCGGGTCAGCTCGGCGGCCGGCCGCCCGGCGTGCACACAGACGAAGTCGAGATCCACGCCCAGTGAGCCTACGCCCGAAGCCCCATGAACACACCTCCCGCCCCGGCGACACGTCCGCCGCCGGGACGTCCGCCGTCAGGGGGCGATCCGGGCGAGGGCGGCGGTGTAGATCTCGACGGCCTCGTCGATCCTGGAGATCTCGCAGAACTCGTCGGTGACGTGCGCCTGCTCGGGCTCGCCGGGGCCGCAGATCACGGTGGGGACGCCGCCGCAGGCGGGACCGAGCACGGAGGCGTCGGTGAAGTAGCTGGCGGCCGGGCGGTCGCCCGGGGGGAGGGCTCCCGCGGCGAGCAGCGCGCCCACGAAGGGGTCCTCCGGGTCCGTCCACACCGCGGGCAGGTCGATCAGCACCTCCAGCGACGTCTCCGCGCCGAGCTCGGCCCGCAGCCGCTCGCGCAGCAGCGCGTGGTCCTGTCCGGTGATCGTGCGCAGGTCGACGGTCGCCTCGGCCAGGTCGGGGACGGAGTTGACGTTGATCCCGCCGTGCGCCGTCCCCACGTTCACGGTGGAGGCGCCGAGCATGGCGTGGGCGGGGACGCCGGGGTCGAACCCCTCGACCCTGCCGATGGCGCGGGCCAGTTTGTAGATCGCGTTGTCGCCGAGGTGCGGCATCGAGCCGTGCGCGGTACGGCCCCGCACGGCCATCCTCAGCCACAGGGCGCCCTTGTGCCCGAGCAGCACGCGGTTGGCGGTCGGCTCAGCGACCAGCAGTGCCCGGGACCGCCCGACCAGGCCACGGGCGATCATGTCGATCGCGCCCTCGCAGCCGGTCTCCTCGCCCACGGTGAGGACGAGTTCCAGCGCCACCCGGGGGCCGTGACCGGCCGCGTGCCGCTCCGCGGCGACCACCATCGCGGCCACCCCGGCCTTCATGTCGCTCGACCCGCGCCCGTAGAGCCGGCCGCCGTCCACCTCCGCCGCGTGCGGCCCGTGCGCCCATTCCTGGCCGCCCAGCGGGACCGTGTCGAGGTGGCCGGTGAGGGTGACCGGCAGCCCCGATCCCCACCGGGCGACCAGCCCGGTACGGCCGGCGGCGTGTTCGTGCGCCCGGACCTCGAACCCGGCGGCCTCCAGCCGGCGGGCGAGCGGTCCGGCGGCCGCGGCCTCACCGCCCCCCACCGTGTCGATTCCGATCAGCTCGCGGGTCAGCGCGAGTGCGTCGCTCATGCCGCTCCCCCTCCGGTCACGTCGAACCCTCCGATCACGTCGAACCCTCCGGTCACGCTGGACTCCAAGTCATGTCGGCCCCGGCCGTGGCGGACCCCGGCCGCGTCGGGCCCCCGGCCGTGCCGGACCCCGGCCGCGTCGGGCCCCCGGCCGTGCCGGACCCCGCTCTCCCCGGCCAGACCGGATCCCCGGCCACGTCGGCCCCGATCACGCCGAACCTCCCGATCACGTCGGACCTCCCGCCGGCGTGGATCCCGCGCCGGCCGCCCCGCGGTCGCGGGAGACCCCCTCGACGGGCCTGCTGGTCTCGCGGACGACGAGCCGCGGGGCGATGGCGATGCGCTGGGCGGGACGCGGGTCGTCCATCCGCACCTGGCCCAGCAGCCGCAGGGCCTCGGCCGCGATCGCCTCGACCGGCTGGCGCACGGTGGTGAGCGGCGGGTCGCACATCGCGGCGTAGCCGACGTCGTCGAAGCCGACCACCGACACCTCCGTGGGCACCCGCACGCCGCCGAGCCGCAGCGCCCGCAGCAGGCCGATCGCGATCTCGTCGTTGCCGCAGATCACCGCGTCGGGCAGGGAGTCCTCGGCGAGGAGCAGCCGGCCGGCCTCGACGCCCCAGCCGAGGGTGAAGTCGCCCAGCAGCGGGGGGCGGACGGACACCCCCGCGCGCGCGGCGGCGCGCTCGAAGCCGTCCAGCCGCAGGCGGGCGGAGGAGTTCACCAGGCGGCTGCCCACGAAGACGACGGAGCGGGCCCCGCCGGCGACCACGTGGTCGACGGCCAGCGTCAGGGCCTGCGCGTCGTCCACCCCCACCCAGTCCGCCCCGCCGTCCTCGATGTAGCGGTCGACCTGCACGAGGGGGACCTGCCGGGCGGCGTTCAGCACCGCCGGCACGCTGCCCTCCATGTCGCACGGGCTGATGATCAGACCGTCCACCCGCCGCGCCATGAGGGTCTCCAGCCGGCTGGCCTCCACCTCCGGGGTGTACTGCGAGGCGCACAGCAGCAGGTCCACGCCGGTCCGCTGGAGCTGGTGCTCCACCGCCTCGACGATCATGGTGAAGAACGGGTTGCCGATGCCGGGGACGACCATGCCGATCGTCCCGGTGGTCCGGTCCCGCAGCGCCTTGGCGACGGCGTTCGGCCGGTAGCCGAGCTCGGCCACGGCCCGCGCCACCCGCTCGGCCACGTCGGCCCCGACCTTGCGGCGGCCCGAAAGGGCGCGGGAGGCGGAGGCCACGGAGACTCCCGCGGCCCTGGCCACATCGTGGATCGTCACACCCATTGCTGAAATCGATTTCCTTCACTGAGCGCGCCTGGGACGGCTCACCGCTGAGCGCGGGGCCGTCGGCAGCCTATCGCGGCCCGGCGCCACCCGGCGGTTGAGCAGGAAAATTGACCTTTTCGGACATACATAACCTTGACGTCACTTTGCCCCCGTGGCTAGCATCCCGGCAATGGGTAATCGATTACCCAATGCACCCCCCACAGCGGTCCCCGCGAAAGGCTGAACCCGATGGCACGATCCAATCGACTCACCCGCCTGACAGCCACCACCGCGCTGCTGGCCACCGGCCTGCTGGCCGCGGCCTGCGGCGGCACGGACGGCTCCGGCGCCGCATCGGGCGGTGACCGCCCCCGCGTCGGCCTGGTGCAGATCAACCAGCAGGCGATCTTCTTCAACGAGATGAACGCCGGCGCCCAGCAGGCGGCCAAGGAGGCGGGCGTCGATCTGACGATCTTCAACGCCAACGACGACGCCGCCAAGCAGAACGAGGCCGTCGACAACTTCGTCCAGCAGCAGTTCGACGCCGTCGTCGTCGTGGCCATCGACGTGGAGGGCATCAAGCCCGCCGTGAAGATCGCCAAGGACGCCGGCCTGAAGGTCGTGGCGGTCGACGCGATCGTGGACTCCCCCGCGGTCGACACCCAGGTCGGCGTGGACAACGCCGCCGCGGCCAAGGACGCCGGCGCGTTCGTCAACGACTGGGCCAAGGCGCAGAACCTGGCGGCGCCGAAGATCGGTGTGGTGGGCGCGCTCAACTCCTTCATCCAGAACATCCGCAAGGACGACTTCAACGCCACCGTCCAGGCGGGCGGCGCCCAGATCGTGCAGACCGTGGACGGGCAGAACAAGCAGGAGGCCGCCATGACGGCCGCCGAGAACCTGCTCACCTCGCGCTCGGACATGAACGCCATCTACGCCACCGGCGAGCCCGCGCTGCTCGGCACCGTGGCGGCGGTGAAGTCGCAGAACGCCGCCGACCGGGTGAAGGTCTTCGGCTGGGACCTCACCAAGGAGGCGATCAGCGGCATCGACGCGGGCTTCGTCGCCGGAGTCGTGCAGCAGGATCCCCGGACCGAGGGCTACGAGGCGGTCAAGGAGGCCAAGTCCCTGGTCGACGGCGGACAGGCCAAGAAGAAGATCGACGTGCCCGTCACGATCGTGACCAAGGACAACGTCGACAAGTACCGCACCACCTTCAAGTAGGCCGGCGGGAGACCCAATAGAGATGAGCAGTCAGCAGACGGAGGTCGCCGACCGCGTGGTCATGCGCGACATCCGCAAACGCTACGGAATGGTCGACGCCCTGCGCGGGGCGACCCTCCGGGTCGGTGTCGGCGAGGTCGTGGGACTGGTCGGCGACAACGCCGCCGGCAAGTCCACCATGATGAAAGTGCTGGCGGGCGCGGTCGTGCCGGACTCCGGCGAGATCGTCATCGACGGCCGCCCGGTGTCCTTCACCAATCCCCGCGACGCCCGCGAGCTGGGCATCGAGATGGTCTACCAGGACCTCGCCCTGTGCGACGACATCGACGTGGCGGGCAACCTGTTCCTCGGCCGCGAGCCGCGCCGGAGCGGTGGTCTGCTGCTCGACACGCGGAAGATGCACGAGGAGGCCCGGCTCCACCTCGACGCGCTCAACATCCGGATCCCGCTCACCGACATCCCGGTGGGCGGTCTGTCCGGCGGGCAGCGCCAGGCCGTGGCCATCGCCCGCGCCGTCACCTTCGCCCCCAAACTCCTCATCCTCGACGAGCCCACCGCGGCCCTCGCCGTGACCGAGGTCGAAACGGTCCTCGAACTCATCAAGACGATCTCCGCCCAGGGGGTCGCGGTCATCCTCATCACCCACCGCCTGCAGGACCTCTTCCGGGTGTGCGACCGGCTCTGCGTGATGTACGAGGGGACGCTCCGCGCCGACCTCGACGCCCGCGAGACCAGCCTGGAGCAGCTCGTCTCGGAGATCGTCGCCCACGAGCTGCCCGAGGGGGCACGATGACCACCACCATCAGCGACCGGGTGGTGACCACCCGGTCGGCCCGCGCCAACGCGCACATCGGCAGGCACGCCCAGACCATCGCGATCGCGGTCGTGCTGGTCGTACTGCTGATCTTCTTCTCCTTCTCCGCCGACCGCTTCGCCACGGCCGGGAACATGCTCAACCTGATCCGGCAGATCGCCCCGACGCTGATCGTCGCGACGGCGATGACGTTCGTGATCTGTACCTCCGGTATCGACCTGTCGGTCGGCTCGACCGTGGCGCTGTCGGGATCACTGCTGGCGATCGTGCTCCAGCAGGGCTGGGACCCGACCCTCGCCCTCATCGCGATCCTCGCCCTCGGCGCCGCGATCGGGTTCGTGAACGGGTGGTTCTCCGCCTACCAGGGCATCCCGCCGTTCATCGTCACGCTCGCCATGCTCTCGATCATGCGCGGTACGGCGCTGCGGGCCACCGAGGGCTACTCCACCCCGATCGACGGCGACCTGTGGATCGTCCAGCTCGGCCAGGGACGTGTCGCCGGGGTCCCGGTGCCGGCGATCCTCGCCGTGGTCATCGCGCTGGTCGCCTGGCTGACCCTGACCCGCACCCCGTTCGGCCGGTACGTGATCGGCCTCGGTTCCAACGGGGAGTCGCTCCGCCGGGCCGGTGTGAACACCCGCCGGGTGGGCCTGACCGTCTACGTCCTCACCGGCCTGGCCGCCGCGCTCGCCGGCGTACTGATCGCCACCCGGCTCAGCTCGGGCTCCTCCAACGCGGGCACCGGGTTCGAGCTGGAGGTCATCACCGCCGTCGTCCTCGGCGGGACCAGCCTGTTCGGCGGCCGGGGCAGCATGCTCGGGACCATCCTGGGCGCCCTGGTCCTCGGCGTCATCGCCAACGGCCTGGTGCTGCTGCACGTCTCGCCGTTCTACGTCCAGATCGTCCAGGGCGGCATCCTGCTGCTGGCCATCTTCTCCAACAGCAAGGTCTGGGCGAGGTTCGGCGCGGTGCGGAAATGACCGGCCGGCCCGGGACCGGCGGACCGGTGAGCGCGATGACGGTGCTCGGCCCGGTGCCCGTCGCCGAGCTCGGCGTCACGCTCTGCCACGAGCACCTGCGCAACGACGGCGCCAGCGCCTGGCACCCGGCCCCGGCCGGGGACGCCGAGGGGGAGCTGATCGCCGGCTCCCGGCTGCGGATGGACTTCCTCGGCCGGCTGCGGCACGACCCCTACCTCTCCCGCGACAACGTCTCGCTCGACGACACCGAGGTCGCGATCGAGGAGGTGGCCCGGTTCACCGCCCGCGGCGGCCGGACCCTGCTGGAGGTGACCCCCGACGGCATCGGCCGCGCCCCCGGCGAGCTGGCCCGGATCGCCCGCGCCGGCGGCCTGAACATCGTGATGGGCTGCGGCTTCTACCTGGAGCGCACCCATCCGGCCCGGGTGCGCGAGATGAGCGCCGACGACGTCGCCGCCGAGATCGAGCGGGACCTGACCGAGGGCGTGGACGGGGTGCGCGCGGGGGTGATCGGCGAGATCGGGATCTCGGCGGACTTCACCCCGGCCGAGGAGAAGGTGCTCCGCGGCGCCGCCCGCGCGCAGTCCCGCACCGGCGTGCCGCTCTCGGTGCACCTGCCCGGCTGGGTACGGCACGGCCACCGGGTGCTCGACGTCGTCGCCGAGGAGGGCGGGCTGCTGCCGGCCACGGTGCTGTCGCACATGAACCCCAGCCTGCACGACCGCGACTACCAGGTGTCGCTCGCCGTCCGCGGCGCCTACCTGGAGTACGACATGTGCGGCATGGAGTATCTGTTCCCCGGAGAGGGCCAGTCGCCGTGCGACGAGGAGAACGCCGCGGCCATCGCCTGGCTGGTCCGCGCCGGGTTCGGCGACCGGCTGCTGCTCTCCCAGGACGTCTTCCTCAAGACCATGCTGGTCCGGTACGGCGGGGCCGGCTACGCGCACATCCTCACCGACTTCGTCCCGCGGCTGCACCGCCACGGGCTGACCCCGCAGGACACCCACCGGATGCTCGTCGCCAACCCGCGAGAGCTCTTCACCGCCGCGCACGGGCATCCGCGGTCCGCCGCCCTGCCCCACGACGGCTGAACACCCACAGAACGCCCTGCCGTACGACGGCCGGACACCCACAGAAGGAGACATCCGTATGACCCGCGTGCTGGTCGCCGGCGAGTCGTGGATCAGCGAGTCCACCCACTACAAGGGCTTCGACTCGTTCACCACGACCACCTACCACACCGGCATCGAGCCGCTGCGCGACGCTCTGGTGTCCGACGGCATGGAAGTCGACCACCTACCGGCGCACGACGTGCCGGGGCTGTTCCCCGCGACACTCGACGAGCTGTCGGCCTACGACGTGGTCGTGCTCTCCGACATCGGCGCCAACAGCATCCTGCTCCACCCCGACACGTGGCTGCACAGCAGGAAGTCGGTCAACCGGCTCGACCTGCTGGCGCGCTGGGTGGAGCAGGGCGGCGGCCTGGCGATGGCGGGCGGCTACCTGAGCTTCCAGGGCTTCGAGGCCAAGGCCGCCTTCCGCGGCACGGCCGTGGAACGGGTGCTCCCCGCCCGGATGTCCCCCTACGACGACCGGGTGGAGACCCCCCAGGGCGTCCCCGGGGCCGTCACCGACCCCGGCCACGTCATCGTCGCCGGGCTGCCCGCCACCTGGCCCGACCTGCTCGGCTACAACCGCTTCGAAGTCCCTCAGGACGCCGCGCTGCTGGCCACGGTGGGCGGGGACCCGCTGCTCGCCGTACGCGAGGCGGAGGCCGGGCGCACCCTCGCGTGGGCCTCGGACATCGCCCCGCACTGGTGCCCCGAGGAGTTCGTGAGCTGGGACGGCTACCGCACGCTCTTCACCCGTGCGGTGCGCTGGCTGGCGAAGGAGATCTGACATGGCGATCCCGGTGATCCTCGACTGCGACCCGGGGCACGACGACGCCCTCGCCATCCTGCTGGCGGTCGCCCACCCGGCGATCGACCTGCGCGCGGTCGCCACCGTGGCGGGCAACCAGACCGTGCAGAAGACCGCGCTGAACGCGCGGCGGATGCTCGGCCTCGCCGGGGCCGCCGGCGTACCGGTGGCGGCGGGCTGTGACCGGCCGCTCGTCGCGCCGCTGGAGATCGGCGACTACGTGCACGGTGAGAGCGGCCTGGACGGCCCGGCCTTCGGCGAGCCCGACGTGCCGCTCGACCCGCGACACGGCGTCGAGCTGATCCACGACACGCTCGCCGCCGCGGAGGAACCGGTCACGATCGTGGCGATCGGACCGCTGACCAACATCGCCACGCTGCTGCGCCGCCATCCGGGCGACCGCGAGCGGATCCGCGAGATCGTGATCATGGGGGGCTCCACCGAGCGGGGCAACCACACCCCGTACGCCGAGTTCAACGTTTACGCCGACCCGGAGGCCGCCGCCGAGGTGCTCGGCAGCGGCGTCCCGACCACCTGGGTCGGGCTCAACGTCAGCCACCAGGCCCTGGTCACCTCCGACGTGCTGGAGCGCATCGGCGCGCTGGGGACCCCGCTGGCGCGGATCTGCGTGGAACTGCTCACCTTCTTCGGCTCCAGCTACCACAGGGCCTGGGGGTTCCCCGCGCCGCCGCTGCACGACCCGATCACCGTCGCCTACCTGATCGACCCGGCGGTCCTCACCCGGGTCCGGGTGGGCCTGCGGATCGAGCTGGACGGCGCCCACACCCGGGGCGCCACCGTGGCCGACCTGCACGGCCGGATGGACTGGGAGCCGAACGCCGAGGTGGGCACCGTCCTGGACAAGGACCGGTTCTGGGACCTCATGATCGGCGCCATCGACGTCCTCGGCCGCGGGTGACCCCCGGGCCGCCCGCCTGACCGCCGGCCCCGCTCACGGCCCCGCCCCCGCGGATCACCGGTGAGCGGGGCCGTACGGCTTGAAAGCCTCCCCGTACGCCACCGGCCCACCCTTCCGCCCGGGGGCACGCGGACAGTCCGCCCGGGGGCACGCGGACAGCTCCGTCTCCTGGTCCGAGTGGGATGCGGAGGCGTTGCCGAGGCCAGACGGCGGGACGTGTCGTTGCTGATCAGCGCTGATCGGCGTGGGCCACTCGGCGTGCCACCGGTGCCATGGGATTCCTGCGAGTAGTGGGGAGCTCGTCGTAGGCTGAAGGGCGTGAAAGGTGGTGTCATGAGCGTTCAGCCCCTGCACGATGGCACGGCGGACCATCCGAGGGTCCCGAGGACGATCGGCGGCATCTCCAGTGCGCTACGAGGAAGCCGCCGTGCTCAGTTCTTCGCCGAGCTTCTGGAGGCTCAGCAGGGCCCTGAGCTGGACGGTGTGCTGAACGCCTGGTGGGGACGGGCGATGCTCGACACCGATCCCGACCGTGACCGCGTCCGGGCGGCCGCAGAGGCCGGAACCCTGCCGACCGTCAGCATGGATGAGATTCTTCGTCGACGGCAGGAGCACCGCGCCCGGTGACTGAAGACGACGACCTATGGCCTGTCACGCCGTCGGAGATCGTGGCTGACACACTCGGCGACCCATCGGTCTCAGCGGAAGTGTTCTCGGCGGTGGCCGCCCTCACCGTCGCCATCTGCGAAGATCCATGGCTGGCCGGAAGCGATCAAGTCGGTGCCGATCCGGACTGGCGGGAGATTCTTGTCCCCAAGGGGCACGGCATCGCGGAGTACCGCGTCGACAGGAAGAACCAGCAAGTAATCCTCACCCGCATAGTCCTGTTCTGATGTATGAGAATCTGGCCCTATGAACAGGCTTGGTGGCGAGACTTCTCCCTACCTCCTCCAGCACACCAGCAACCCGGTTGACTGGTGGCCATGGGGTGCGGAGGCGTTCGCCGAGGCCAGGCGGCGGGACGTGCCGTTGCTGATCAGCGTGGGCTACTCGGCGTGCCACTGGTGCCACGTGATGGCGCACGAGTCGTTCGAGGACGAGGACACCGCCGCGCTGATGAACGAGAACTTCGTCAACGTGAAGGTCGACCGCGAGGAGCGGCCGGACGTGGACGCGGTCTACATGACGGCCACCCAGGCCATGACCGGCCAGGGCGGCTGGCCGATGACGGTCTTCGCCACCCCCGAGGGGCACCCCTTCTACACCGGCACCTACTTCCCCAGGTCGCACTTCCAGCGGCTGCTGGCCGGGGTGTCGAACGCCTGGAACGGCGAGCGTGAGGCGGTGCTGGAGCAGGGTTCGAAGATCGTGGAGGCGCTGCGGGAGCAGTCGTCGCTGCCCTCGGGCCCGCTGCCCACACAGGACACGCTGGCCCGCGCCGTGCGCGCCCTGGGCGACTCCTTCGACCCGGTGCGCGGCGGGTTCGGCGCGGCGCCCAAGTTCCCGCCGTCGATGGCGCTGGAGTTCCTGCTGCGCTACGCCGCCGCCCGGCCCCGCACCGGGGACGGGCCGGAGCGGCCGGCCCCGGAGGCGGGCACGGAGCCCGGGGCCGACACGGCGACGGCGATGGCCGGGCGGACGCTGGAGGCCATGGCCAGGGGCGGCATCTACGACCAGCTCGGCGGCGGCTTCGCCCGCTACAGCGTGGACGCCGGATGGGTGGTGCCGCACTTCGAGAAGATGCTCTACGACAACGCGCTGCTGCTGCGGGTCTACGCGCACTGGTGGCGCCTGACCGGCTCGGCGCTGGGCCGGCGGGTGGCCGTGGAGACGGCCGACTGGCTCCTGGCCGAGATGCGCACCCCCGAGGGCGGCTTCGCCTCGGCCCTGGACGCCGACAGCGAGGGCGTGGAGGGCAAGTTCTACGCCTGGACCCCCGAGGAGATCCACGAGGTCCTGGGCGAGGAGGACGGCGCCTGGGCGGTCGCCCTGTACGAGGTGACCGGCACCTTCGAGCACGGCACCTCGGTGCTCCAGCTCCTGTCGGACCCCGACGACGCCGAGCGGGCCGCCCGGGTCCGCGCCGCGCTGCTGTCCGCGCGGGCCCGCCGGGTACGGCCCGGCAGGGACGACAAGGTGGTGGCCGCCTGGAACGGCCTGGCCATCGCCGCGCTCGCCGAGGCCGGGGCCCTGTTCGACCGGCCCGACCTGGTGGCGGCGGCGCGGGCGGCGGCGGTGCTGCTCGATGAGCTGCACATGGACGGCGACCGGCTGCTGCGCACCTCGCGCGACGGCCGGGCGGGCGCCAACGCCGGGGTCCTGG
>NZ_JBSFPS010000129.1:0-26494 GCF_053588315.1 Streptosporangium sp. NPDC003464
GGCCGACGAACACCGAGGGTACTGCCAGGGTCGTTTCGCTCTCGCGGGGCACCGTGGAGGAGGTCCCAGCCGAGCACACCGGTCCCCGGCCAGGAGGCCGGGCTCCGCTACGCGGACATGGTCGTCCACGACGGGCAGATCTGGTGCGTCCAGGAGCGGCACCACGGCGGCGGGATCAGCCGCTCCATCGTGTCCGTCCCGCTGCACGGCGAGGACGCGCCGCGCGAGCGGGTCGGCGGGAGCGACTTCTACGCCTGCCTCGCGCTCTCCCCCGACGGCGAGCACCTGGCCTACATCTGCTGGGACCACCCCCGCATGCCGTGGAACGGCACCGAGCTGCGGATCACCCGGCTGGCCGACGGCGCCTCCTGGACGGTCAGAGGAGGGCCCTCCGAATCGGTACTCGCCCCGCAGTGGCGCGACAGCCGGCACCTCTACCTGATCTCCGACTGGTCCGGCTGGTGGAACCTCTACCGGGTCGGGCTGCACGGCACCTCGCTCCAGGCGCTCCACCCGCTGGAGGAGGAGTTCGCCGGCCCGCTGTGGCAGCTCGGCGGCCCGCCGTACCAGGTGCTGGCCGACGGGCGGATCGCGGTCCTGCACGGGCGGGGGGACCCGCGGCTGGGCGTCCTCGACCCGGACAGCGGCGTGCTGACCGACCTGGAGGTGCCCTACGACGGCTGGGAGCAGGTCCTCACCTCGGACGGGCGCGTCCTGGCCGGGATCGGATACGGCGCGACGGTGCCCCGGTCGGTCGTCCGGGTCGACACCGCGACCGGGCGGGCCGAGGAGCTCCGCCGCGACATCGGCGAGCTGCCCGACCCCGCCTACCTGCCGCTCGCGCGGGCCGTGGAGATCGAAGGCCGGTCCGGGCGCCGGGTCCACGCGTTCGTCTACCCGCCGTCGAACCCGCGGGCCCGCGGCGACGGCGCCCCGCCCTACGTGGTGTTCGTCCACGGTGGCCCCACCGGGCGCGCCAGCGGCGCCCTCGACCTGGAGAAGGCGTTCTTCACCAGCCGCGGCATCGGCGTGCTCGACCTCAACTACGGCGGCTCCACGGGCTACGGCCGGGCCTACCGAGACCGGCTGCACGGCCAGTGGGGCGTGGTCGACGTGGATGACTCGATCGCCGCCGCGGAGTGGCTGGCGGCCGAGGGCCTGGCGGACCCGGGACGGATCGCGATCCGGGGCGGGAGCGCGGGCGGCTGGACGGTCATGGCGGCCTGCTGCACCTCCGGCGCGTTCGTCGGCGGGGTCTCCTACTACGGCGTCAGCGTGCTCGCGCCGTTCGTCGCGACCACCCACGACTTCGAGTCCCGCTACGTCGAGTGGCTGGTGGGCCCCGCCGACCCCGTCCTGTACGGCTCGCGCGAACCCCTCGGCCGGGTCGCCGGGGTGAGCTGCCCCATGCTGCTCCTGCAGGGGCTGTCGGACCCGGTGGTCCCGCCCGCCCAGTCTCAGGCCTTCGCCGACGCCCTCGCCGAACGTGGCGTCCCCTGCACCTATCTCACCTTCGAAGGCGAGGCCCACGGCTTCCGCCGCGCCGAGACCCGCAGCGCGGCGCTGGCCACCGAACTCGCCTTCTACCAGCAGATCTTCCGGAGCTGACTCAGCGCGCGAACTCCGTGGCCCTGGACTCGCGGACCACCGTGATGCGGATCTGGCCGGGGTAGGCGAGCTCCTCCTCGACCTGCTTGGCGACGTCACGGGCGATCACCTGGGCCTGGATGTCGTCGACCGAGTCGGGTTTCACCATGACCCGGATCTCCCGGCCCGCCTGCATGGCGAAGACCTTGTCGACGCCGTCGTAGGAGGTGGCGATCTCCTCCAGGCGCTCCAGCCGTTTGACGTAGGCCTCCAGGGACTCCCGCCGGGCCCCCGGACGGCCCCCGCTGATCGCGTCGGCGGCCTGGGTGAGGACGGCCTCGACCGTCTTGACCTCGACCTCGTTGTGGTGGGCCTCGATCGCGTGGACCACGTCCTCGTGCTCGCCGTAGCGCCTGGCGATCTCGGCGCCGATGAGCGCGTGGCTGCCCTCGACCTCGTGGGTGAGGGCCTTGCCGATGTCGTGCAGGACCGTGCAGCGCTTGAGCATCATCGGGTCGAGCCTCAGCTCGGCCGCCATGATCCCGGCGATGTGGGCGGACTCCACGAGGTGGCCGAGCACGTTCTGGCCGTAGGAGGTGCGGTAGCGGAGCTGGCCCAGCAGGGTGATCAGCTCGGGGTGCATCTCGGTGATGCCGAGCTCCACCAGGGCGTCCTCGCCGGCGCGCACGCACAGCTCCTGGACCTCGGCCTTGCTGCGCTCGTGCGCCTCCTCGATGCGCTGGGGGTGGATGCGGCCGTCGAGGACGAGCTTCTCCAGCGTCAGCCGGGCGGTCTCCCGGCGGACCGGGTCGAAGCACGACAGCAGCACCGCCTCGGGCGTGTCGTCGATGATCAGGTTGACCCCGGTGGTCGATTCGAAGGCGCGGATGTTGCGGCCCTCGCGGCCGATGATGCGGCCCTTCATCTCGTCGCCGGGCAGATGCAGGACGCTGACGACGGACTCGGCGGTCTGCTCGGTGGCCACGCGCTGGACCGCCAACGTCACGATCTTGGTCGCCCGCTTCTCGCCCTCCCTGCGGGCCTCGCTCTCGATCTCCCTGACGATCAGCGCGGCCTCGCGCTTGGCCTGGTTCTCGATCTCCCTGACCAGTTCGGACCTCGCCTGGTCGCTGGTGAGCCCGGCCACCCGCTCCAGGATGGCCTTGCGCTCCTGCGCGACCCGGTCGAGGTCCTCACGGCGGTCGGCGAGCTTGGTCTCCGTCTCGGCGAGCTTGCGCGCCCGCTCGGCCTGGCGCCTGGCCTCCTCGTCGAGGCGCTGCTCCCGCTCGGCCAGCCGGTTCTCCCGGCGCTCGAGGTCGGAGCGGAGCTCCTTCAGCTCGTATTTCAGCACCTGGCTCTCCGCCTCGGCCTCCTTGCGCAGCTCGGCGGCGGTCTCGACGGCGGCCTCGGACCTGCGCAGGATCTCTTCGGCGTCGTGCTGGGCCTTGGTGCGGATGTCGGCCGCCTCGCGTCTGGCGTCTTCCAGCGCGGTCTGGATCTCGGCCTCCTGCTCGGGGGAGGGACCGCCCGTCCCGCCGCCCGCCCCGGTGCGGCGCAGCAACACGATCAGCGCGGCTATCGTCACCACGGCAAGAACCGCGACCGCCCCCGCCAATATGACGATCACAACCGGATCCATGCGCGCCCCGCCCTCCTCGCGTCGCAAATATCAAGCACGCGAGGGTCACACGCACGGCACGGAAAGCCCAGGCGCCGACGCCACCGGAACAGATATCAACCCAAGGCCGACGCTGCGCCGGTCACTCCCGCCGACACGCCGTCCGCCCACATCCGCCAAGCCTGCTCGTCCGTAAATTCGCCGTTATGACAATCCGCACTGCGCGGAGTAACTCCTCACTGCCGTCGAGATTAAGCGTCAAACAAGTCACGGGCAAGCAAAGTCCGGTTGGGGACCGTTCAAACATGAGAAGCCGATGTTTCTTTCCCCAACATCCCCGCCCGGCCCGGTGACATCGCCGGATCCCCGGCGGCGCCGGGGGTGCGGCACCGGCCCGCGGAGCGGCCGCCGCCGGGAAATTCCGGCGGCAAACAACTCGGCGTGCTTTCGCTAGTCGGGTGGGTAATCCAACTCGGCGGAAAATGCGGGATTTTCCGCCTCTTCACTCTCAAGTGCCTCACGGACCACACGGAAGGCCAGCCCGGGGCCGTATCCCTTCCGGGCGAGCATGCCGGCCAGCCTGCGGGTCCGGACCGCCGGCTCCAGCCCGCGCGTCGAGGCGAGCTTGCGCGCCACGAGCCTGCGGGCCGTCTCCACCTCCTGCTCGGGGTCGAGCTGCTCCACCGCCTCCTTGACGGTGTCCTCGTCGACTCCGCGGTGGCGCAGCTCCGAGGCGAGGGCCCTGCGGGCGAGACCCCGCCCGGCGTGGCGTGAGCTCACCCAGGCCGCGGCGAACGCCTCGTCGTCGATGAGCCCGACCTCGGAGAACCTTTCGAGGACGGCCTCCGCCGCCTCCTCGGGCACCTCGCGCTTGCGCAGCGCCTCGGCGAGCTGGGCGCGGGTGCGCGGCGCCATGGTCAGCAGCCGCAGACAGATCGCCCGGGCCACGGCCTGCGGATCCGCGGCGGGCCCCTGGCTCGCCGGAGACCCCTCGACCGGCCCGTCCGGCAGGATCTCCCGGGAGGTGCCCCGGGAGCGTTTCCCACCACGCCGGGAGCCACGACCGCCCCGGCTCTCCCCTCCGGAGCGGCCCGCCGCGTCTTCCGCTGGGCCGCCTTCTGGAGCGGGGCCGTCGTATGGGGCTGGACCGTCGTATGGGGCGGGGCCGTTCTCCCAGTCGGGGCCGGACGCCTCCCATGCGCCCGGCTGCCCCCGGCGGGAGCGCCGCGACCGGCCGCCTGCCCGCCTGCCGGTCCCGGAGGAGCCGGCCTCCGGCACGTCCGGCCAGGCGCCCCAGTCTCGCGGCCCGGCCGCGCCGGCCGGACCGGAGTCAGGTCCCGTCGTCATCGATCAACCCGGCTCAGACGTCACCCGGCTTGGGAGTGGCCGCCTTGGAGCCACGGCCGGACGCGGCCGGGGCCGGGGCGGCAGCGGCGGGCGGCGGAGTGGCCGGGCTGTCGAGGCGCGGGCCGATGCCGAGCTTCTCCTTGATCTTCTTCTCGATCTCGTTGGCCATGTCGGGGTGGTTCTTCAGGAAGTTGCGGGCGTTCTCCTTGCCCTGCCCCAGCTGGTCGCCCTCGTAGGTGTACCAGGCGCCGGACTTGCGGACGAAGCCGTGCTCGACGCCCATGTCGATCAGGCCGCCCTCGCGGGAGATGCCGACGCCGTAGAGGATGTCGAAGTCGGCCACCCGGAAGGGCGGGGCCATCTTGTTCTTGACGACCTTCACCCGGGTGCGGTTGCCGACCGCCTCGGTGCCGTCCTTCAGCGTCTCGATGCGGCGGATGTCGAGCCGGACCGAGGCGTAGAACTTCAGCGCCTTTCCACCCGTCGTGGTCTCGGGCGAGCCGAACATGACGCCGATCTTCTCGCGGAGCTGGTTGATGAAGATCGCAGTGGTGCCCGTGTTGTTGAGCGCGCCGGCGACCTTGCGCAGCGCCTGGGACATCAGCCTGGCCTGGAGGCCGACGTGGCTGTCGCCCATCTCGCCCTCGATCTCGGCCTTGGGCACCAGGGCCGCGACCGAGTCGATGACCAGCAGGTCGACGGCGCCCGACCGGATCAGCATGTCGGCGATCTCCAGCGCCTGCTCACCGGTGTCGGGCTGGGAGACCAGCAGCGCGTCGGTGTCGACGCCCAGCTTCTTGGCGTATTCCGGGTCGAGGGCGTGCTCGGCGTCGATGAACGCCGCGATGCCGCCCGCCCGCTGGGCGTTGGCCACCGCGTGCAGGGCGACGGTGGTCTTACCGGAGGACTCCGGACCGTAGACCTCGATGATGCGGCCACGCGGGAATCCGCCGATGCCGAGCGCGACGTCGAGGGCGATGGAACTGGTCGGGATCACTTCGATGGGCGCGCGGGTCTCATCGCCGAGGCGCATGACAGAGCCCTTGCCGAACTGACGCTCGATCTGAGCGAGCGCGGTCTCGAGCGCCTTCTCGCGGTCGTTAGCCGCCATGGGAGCCCCCTGAAGGGTCGCGGGTTGAATCGGTTGCCAGAAAGCTACGGGGTGCCACCGACATTTTCTGGAGAGCACGCCACGGGTGGCGGCGTGTCCAATATAGCCGAACGATTGTTCGATCGTGGCTCAACGGCACCGGACGCTCCCGGGGGCGCCGCAGGTCACAGGAGAGGGCGACCCCATCCTTGAGGCGACATTTCCGGGCATTCGCTCGGACCTGTTGCCACCGGGCTGACCTGGGGTGATGCTGGAGGCAAACGACTCCGAGGTGCCCGACGTGACCGCTGCGTTCGCCCAGCAACGCCTGGCCCGCCTTGAGGCCCTGGCCGCCGAGCTGTCCGGCCGGGGGCTGGTGGGACGCATTGTCGGGGCCACCGCTCCCGTGCTCTGGGTGTGGCATCCGGGCAGCGGGAGACAGACGATCGTCTTCGCCAGCCCGGCCAGGGAGGGCTGGCTCTTCCTGTGGTCGCCGGACGGCCAGGAGAGCGCGGAGGCCCCCGGCCACGTGGCCGAGCTGGTGCGGAAGCTGCTGGACCGCGCCTCCTGACCGCACTCCCCGGAGAGAGCTCCGGCGCCTTTCCACCGGTCGCGGTCTCGGACCGCGGTCGCGGTCTCGGACCGGCCGGCGCAACCTTTCGACGCGACCAACCGGCGCAACCCTTCAGTACAGCCCTTCAGCACGACCAACCGGCGCAACCCTCCAGCACGACCGGCCGGCGCACACCCTTCGACACGACCGGCCGGCACAGCCCTTCAGCGGAGCCGTGCGGGGACGTCGGACACCCCGCACACGGCCCGCCAGACGTCCTTGGCGGCGATGCCGTCGGCCAGCGCCTGGTTCACCGTCCGGCCGCCGAGGTCGGCGATCACGTAGTCACGGGCCCACGACTCGGCGTAAGAGTCGCCGAAGTGTAGTTTCATCCGGTTCCAGAACTCCGACAGGCGCATCCTCCAAGTGTGGCCCCTCCCGGCCGCGTCCATGACCGCCGGTTCTTCCTCCGGGGCGCCGGCCCGTCCCGCCCGGGGCCTCAGATGACGCGGAAGCCGTACATCTCGCCGAGCGGGTCGGCGAGCAGCTCCAGGCGGGCTCCGTCGGGGTCCCTGAAGCAGATCGACGCGCCGCTCTCGATCCGGTGCGGCACGCCCTCCGCCTCCAGCTTGCCCCGCAGCCGCTCCCAGGTCGACGGGTCCACCGAGATGGCGATGTGGTGGAGCCCGCCGAGGACCTCCTTGTAGGGGCCGAGGTCCAGGCCCGGGAAGTCGAAGAAGGCCAGCAGGTTGCCGTTGCCGACGTCGAAGAAGAAGTGGCTCGACCCCCGGTGGTCGCGGTTTTCGAAGATCTCCGTGAGGGGGAACTCCAGGAGGTCCTGGTAGAACGCGATCGTCGCCTCGACGTCGGAGGAGATCAGCGCGAAGTGGTGCAGACCCCTCGCGCTGCTCGGTGGACGGTGCTCCCGCAGACGTTCCGCCTTGATCCGCTCACGCGCCGTCTCCACGGCCGGCTGGTCGATGCTCATCGCTGGCTCACCGCTCAATGCGTCGGATGCTCGTCTGGTCTCTATCTCCGTGACGGGACGCGGTGAACCTTCCCCAGCCGTCACGCCATGGTGGCGAGGATCTCCTCCACGATCTCCATGGACGTGCCGGGGTGCAGGAACGCGAACCTGGCGACGGTCTCGCCCTCCCAGCCGGTCGGCGTGACGAAGCCGATCTGCCCGGCGAGCAGCCGCTCGGACCACTCGTAGTAGTCCCGGGCCGTCCAGCCGGTGCGCCGGAACAGCACGGCCGACAGCTCGGGCTCCCGGATCAGCTCCAGGTGCCCGGAGCCGTCGATCAGCGCGGCGGTCTCGCGGGCGAGCGTCAGGCCCCTCTCGATCGCCTCGGTGTAGGCGTCGGTGCCGTTGACCGCGAGGGAGAACCAGAGCGGCAGGCCGCGGGCGCGCCGGGTCAGGTGGTAGGCGTAGTCGGTGGGATTCCACTCGTCGCCCTCGGCGTGCAGGACGTCGAGATAGGAGGCGTCCTGGGTGTGCACGGCGCGGGCCAGACGGGGGTCGCGGTAGAGCAGGGCCGCGCAGTCGAAGGGCGCGAACAGCCACTTGTGCGGGTCGACGACGAAGGAGTCGGCGTGCTCGATGCCCGCGTATCGGTGACGGATCGAGGGGGCGAACAGCCCGGCGCCGCCGTACGCGCCGTCCACGTGGAACCAGAGGCCGCGCTCGCGGGCGACCTCGGCGATCCCGGCGAGGTCGTCGATGATGCCCGCGTTGGTGGTGCCCGAGGTGGCGACCACCGCGACCACGGTGGAGGGGTCGGGGTCGGCCGCCAGCGCCGCACGCAGGGCCTCGCCGGTGAGGCGGTGGTCGGAGGAGGGCACGACGAGGGCGTCCACGTCGATGATGCGCAGGGTGTTGGAGATCGAGGAGTGCGCCTGGTCGCTGACCGCGACGCGCAGGCGGCCCTCCGGACGCGCGCGCCGGGCGGTGTCGCGGGCCACGACGAGTGCGGACAGGTTGCCCGCCGAGCCGCCGGAGACGAAGCAGCCGCCCGCGCCGACCGGCATCCCCGCCCTGTCGGCGAGCAGGCGGAGCACCTGGTTCTCCGCGGCGATCGCGCCGGAGGCCTCCAGCCAGGAGATGCCCTGCAGCGAGGCGCAGGAGACGACCATGTCGAACAGCAGGGCGGCCTTGGTCGGCGCGGCCGGGACGAACGACAGGAACCGGGGGCTGTCGGCGGAGATGACCGCCGGGGCCAGCTGGGTCGCGTAGACGTCCAGGACCTTCTCCGGGTCGGTGCCCCCGGGGGTGATGAGTCCGGCCAGGGCGGCGTCGAGCTTGTCCTTCACGCCGGGGTTGTCGAGGGGGACGGGATCAAGGGCGAGCCGCTCCCGCATGTAGGAGAAGACCAGATCCGTCAGGCGCTCGTCATAGCTGTGCACCCGAGAATTATGCGGACAAAACAGCTAAAACGGGTAATGGATGCTTAAGATCACTTAACTTCACTTTTCTCCCATCCGTGCGGCTACGTCCCGGCGGCCGGTTCTGTCGGTGGGGCGATGCACTATGGAGCGATGACCGGATCAGCGCTCGACCACTTCAGCCCCGTGACCAGGGAGTGGTTCGCCGGAGCCTTCGCCGCGCCCACCGCCGCCCAGGAGGGGGCGTGGTCCTCGATCGCCCGGGGGGACAACACGCTCGTGGTCGCGCCCACCGGGTCCGGCAAGACGCTGGCCGCGTTCCTGTGGTCGCTCGACCGGCTGGCCGCCGAGCGGATGGCCCCGGCCGCCGGTGGCGGGCCCGCCGACCCGGCCTCCGGTGGCACCCCGGGCACCGCGGGCGGGCGCGGGCGGGCGGGCAAGGACGGCGGCCCGGCCCGGCTGTGCCGGGTGCTCTACGTGTCACCGCTCAAAGCCCTGGCCGTGGACGTCGAGCGCAACCTCCGGGCACCGCTGGCCGGGATGCGGCAGACCGCGCGGCGGCTCGGGCTCACCGTGCCGGAGATCTCGGTGGCGATCCGGTCGGGCGACACCTCGCCGGAGGAGCGGCGCCGTTTCGCGGCCAAGCCGTCGGACATCCTCATCACGACCCCCGAGTCGCTGTTCCTGCTGCTGACGAGCCAGGCCCGCGAGGCGCTGCGGGGTGTGGAGACGGTCATCGTCGACGAGGTGCACGCCGTGGCGGCCACCAAGCGCGGCGCCCACCTGGCCCTCAGCCTGGAGCGGCTCGACGCCCTGCTGCCCCACCCCGCGCAGCGCGTCGGCCTGTCGGCGACGGTGCGGCCGGTGAGCGAGGTGGCCGACTTCCTCGGCGGCCCCCGCCCGGCGGCGGTGGTCCAGCCGCCCTCGGAGAAGGTGATCGAGGTCGAGGTGGTCGTCCCTGTCGAGGACATGACGGAGCTCGACGGCGCCCCGCGCCCGGCCCGCTCCGGCGGCGACGACGACGATCAGTGGCTGATCGAGCCCCCGGCCCGGCGCTCCATCTGGCCGCACGTGGAGGAGCGGCTGTTCGACCTGATCGGGGGGCACCGCTCGACGATCGTGTTCGCCAACTCCCGGCGGCTGGCCGAGCGGCTGTGCACCCGCCTCAACGAGCTGGCGTGGGAGCGGGAGGCGGGCGGGGCCGGGGCCGCGCAGCCGGCGGAGCCGGCGCACTGGGCCGAGGGGTTCCCCTCGCCGCCGGCGTCCCTGTCCACCCCGGCCGCGATGATGGCGCAGGCCGGCGCCTCCAAGGGCGCGGTCCCGGAGATCGTGCGGGCCCACCACGGATCGGTGTCGAAGGAGGAGCGCTCCCAGATCGAGGAGGCGCTCAAGTCCGGGCGGCTGCCCGCCGTGGTCGCGACCTCCAGCCTGGAGCTCGGCATCGACATGGGCTCGGTGGACCTGGTCGCCTGCGTGGAGTCGCCGCCGAGCGTGGCCAGCGGCCTGCAGCGGATCGGCCGGGCCGGGCACCAGGTGGGGGCCGTCTCGCGTGGCGTGATCTTCCCCAAATACCGCGGCGACCTGGTGCAGACGGCCGTGGTGGCCGAGCGGATGAAGAGCGGGGAGATCGAGGAGCTCCGCTACCCGCGCAACCCGCTCGACGTGCTCGCCCAGCAGATCGTGGCGATGACCGCGCTGGAGGAGTGGACGGTCGACGAGCTGGAGACCGTCGTACGGCGCGCCGCGCCGTACCGGACCCTGCCCCGCAGCGCGCTGGAGGCGACGCTCGACATGCTCGCCGGGCGCTACCCGAGCGAGGAGTTCGCCGAGCTGCGCCCGCGCATCGTCTGGGACCGGGTCACCGGCGTCCTGCAGGGCCGGCCCGGCACCCAGCGGCTGGCCGTGACCAACGGCGGCACGATCCCCGACCGCGGGCTGTTCGGCGTGTTCCTGGTCGGGGAGCGGGCCTCGCGGGTGGGCGAGCTCGACGAGGAGATGGTCTACGAGTCCCGGGCCGGCGACGTGTTCGTGCTGGGCGCGACCTCCTGGCGGATCGAGGACATCACGGCCGACCGGGTGCTGGTCTCCCCCGCGCCCGGACAGCCGGGCAAGCTGCCGTTCTGGCACGGCGACAGCGCGGGGCGCCCGGCGGAGCTGGGCCGGGCGATCGGCGCGTTCCTGCGCGAGATGTCCGGCGCGGACGCCGGCTCCGGCGCCACGGAGCGGATCAGGGCGGCGGGGCTCGACGGGTCCGCCACGGCCAACCTGCTTTCCTACCTGGCCGAGCAGCGGGAGGCCACCGGATACGTGCCCGACGACCGGACGCTGGTGGCCGAGCGCTTCCACGACGAGCTGGGCGACTGGCGGGTCGTGGTGCACTCGCCGTACGGGGCGCGGATCCACGCGCCGTGGGCCCTGGCGATCGGGCGGCGGCTGCGGGAGCGCTACGGCGTCGACGTCCAGGCCGTGCACTCCGACGACGGGATCGTGCTGCGCATCCCCGACACGCTCTCCGGCCCCCCGACGGATGTCGCGATCTTCGACGCGGAGGAGATCGAGCAGATCGTCACCGAGGAGCTCGGCGGCTCGGCGCTGTTCGCCGCGCGGTTCCGGGAGTGCGCGGGACGGTCGCTGCTGCTGCCGCGCCGCACACCCGGCAGGCGCACCCCGCTGTGGCAGCAGCGGCAGCGGGCCTCGCACCTGCTCAACGTGGCAGGCCGCTACGGCTCGTTCCCGGTGGTGCTGGAGACGATGCGCGAGTGCCTGCAGGACGTCTTCGACGTGCCGGGGCTGGTCCGGCTCATGCGGGACATCTCTGCGCGGCGCGTGCGGCTGGTGGAGGTCGAGACCTCCCAGGCGTCGCCGTTCGCGGCGTCCCTGCTGTTCAACTACGTCGGCGCGTTCATGTACGAGGGGGACGCCCCCCTGGCCGAGCGCCGCGCCCAGGCGCTCGCGCTCGACACCAACCTGCTGGCCGAGCTGCTGGGCCAGGCCGACCTGCGCGAGCTGCTCGACCCGGAGGTGATCGCCGAGACCGAGCGCGAGCTGGCCCGGCTGGACCGGCCGCTGCGCGACGCCGAGGACCTGGCCGACCTGCTCCGCGCCCAGGGTCCCCTGGTCGAGGCCGACGTGAGCCTGCGCGGGGGTGACCCGGCCTGGCTGACCGGCCTGGAGAGCTCCCGGCGGGCGATCAGGGTGCGGGTGGCCGGGCAGGAGCAGTGGGCGGCGATCGAGGACGCCGCCCGGCTGCGCGACGCGCTCGGCGTGCCGCTCCCGGTGGGGGTGCCGCACGCCTTCCTGGAGCCGGTGGACGACCCGCTGGGCGACCTGGTCGCCAGGCACGCCCGCACGCGGACCCCGTTCTCGGCGGGCACGGCCGCCGCCAGGTTCGGCCTCGGCCCCGCGGTCGTCACCGACGCCCTGCGCCGCCTGGCCGCCGCGGGCCGGGTGGTGAGCGGGGAGTTCAGGCCGGGCGGCCGGGGCGAGGAGTGGTGCGACTCCGGGGTGCTGCGGATGCTGCGCCGCAGGTCCCTGGCCAGGCTCCGCAAGGAGGTGGAGCCGGTCTCCGCCGAGACGCTGGCCGCCTTCGCCCCCGCCTGGCACGGCATCACCGGCGCCCCGCAGCGGGGCAGGCCGCCGATCGACGCGCTGGTGAGCGCGGTCGAGCAGTTGCAGGGCGCGGCGGTGCCCGCCTCGGCGCTGGAGACCCTGATCCTGCCCTCCCGGGTGCCCGGATACGACCCGTCGCTGCTGGATGAGCTGACCTCCTCCGGCGAGGTCGTCTGGGCCGGGCAGGGCTCGCTGCCGGGCGGGGACGGCTGGGTGGCGCTGTATTTCGCCGACACCGCCCCCCTGCTGATGCCCGAGCCGTCCGAGATCACCATGACCCCGCTGCACGAGGCCGTCCTGTCGGTCCTCGGCGGCGGGGGCGCGCTGTTCTTCCGCGACCTGGCGGGCCGGGTCGGCGCGCTGACGGCCGGCGCGGTCCCGGACGACATGGTGCTGGCGGCGGCGGTGTGGGACCTGGTGTGGGCCGGGCGGGTCACCGGTGACACGCTCGCGCCGCTGCGGGCCACCCTCGGCACCGGCCGTCCCGCCCACCGGCCGGCCACCACGCGCAGGCGGCGGCCGGTGCTGCCCACCCGGAGCGGGCCGCCGACCGTGGGCGGGCGCTGGTGGCTGCTGCCCGCTACGGCGGGCGAGCCGACCCAGCGGGCGCAGGCCCAGGCCGAGGTGCTGCTGGAGCGGCACGGCGTGGTGACCCGGGGCGCGGTCGCCGCCGAGCGGCTGCCCGGCGGGTTCGCCGCCGTCTACCAGGTGCTCCGCGCCTTCGAGGAGAGCGGCCGGTGCCGCCGGGGCTACTTCGTCGAGGGGCTGGGCGGCGCCCAGTTCGCCCTCCCCGGAGCCGTCGACCGCATGCGCGCCGCCTCGGCGCCGCCCGCGCCGTCCGTGCCCGACCCGTGGAGCACCCGCAGGCCGGACGGCAACGGCCGGCGGGCGGTGGTGCTGGCGGCGGCCGACCCGGCCAACCCCTACGGCGCGGCCCTGCCGTGGCCCGGCCGTCCCGGGGAGGCGTCCCACAAGCCGGGCCGGAAGGCGGGCTCGCTGGTGGTGCTCGTCGACGGGCACCTGGTGCTCTACGTCGAGCGCGGCGGCAAGACCCTGCTGTCCTTCTCCGACGACGACCGCCTCCAGCCCGCCGTGGACGCCCTGGCGCTGGCCGTACGCGACGGCGCCCTCGGCAAGCTGACCGTGGAACGCGCGGACGGCGCGGCCATCAACGACTCCCCGCTGGGCGCCGCGCTGGAGGCCGCCGGTTTCCACCCGACCCCCCGGGGCCTGCGCCTGCGGGCCTAGAGGTCCATCGAGGATCTTGGCCTGGGCCGCCGGGCCTCGCGTCGTCCGGCGCGAGGCCGGACCACGCGTGGGCTCCTAGCCGAGCTTGCCGAGGGCCCGGGCGAGGATGGTGGCGGTGTCGGCGATGACCTTGTTGTCGTTGGGGGCGTCGGCGGCGCGGTGGGTGGTGTAGATGGCCATGATCAGCGGGGAGGCGGACTCGGAGGTCCGGATGACGGCGATGTCGTTCGTGGATCCGTAGTTCGTGGAGGCGCCGGTCTTGTCGCCGATGATCCAGGTCTTGGGCAGTCCGGCGCGGATGCGCTCGTCGCCGGTCTTGTTCGCGCGCAGCCATGCGTTCAGCCGCGCCCGGTCCCTGGCGTCGAGCGCGTTGCCGAAGGTGACTTCCCGCAGGTTCCGGGCCATGGCGGCGGGGGTGGTGGTGTCCCGCTTCTCCTTGGGGTTCCAGTCGTTGAGCTCGGTCTCCCAGCGGTCCAGACGGGAGATCGGGTCCTTCAGCGTGCGGAGGTACTTCGTCAGTCCCGCCGGCCCGCCGATCTGCTTCAGCAGCATGTTGCCCGCGGTGTTGTCGCTGAGGGTGATGGCGGCGTCGCACAGTTGGGCGACGGTCATCCCGTCCTCCACGTGCTTCTCGGTCATCGGCGAGTTCGCCTTCACCTCACTGGCCTTCCAGTGGACGACCCGGTCCATCAGCCCCGGGTCGGAGGTGCGGGCCTTCTGCAGCACCGCGGCGGCCGCCAGCGCCTTGAAGGTGGAGAGCATCGGGAAGCGCTCGCCGGACCGGTAGGCGACCATCCTGCCGGTGGCTGTGTCGAGGGCGTAGGCGCCGATGCGGCTCCCGGAGGAGGCTTCCAGCGCGCGCAGCCGCCCGCGCGCGTCCGCCTGGTGGGACGGCTCCCGCGGGTCGTCGAGGACGGCCTGCCCGCTCCCCGTCCCGGCCAGGGCCGTCGCGGCCTGCGGGACCGCCTGGCTGTCGGCCGAGGCGGCGTCCACGCCACAGGCGGTGCCACCCACCAGGATGGAGATCGCCAGCCCGGTCGCCTTCAGGCTCGCGGGGAGGCGGCGGGCGTCAAGGTGTCGCATTCCGTGTCCTTGCTCTTGATCAGCAGATGGACGGAGCCAATCAGACAGGCTTGACTGATGTCCAATATCGATATAAGTAAAGTATCGATATTGACTTGCGTATCAATGCAGCTCACGTCGTCCCTGCCGGGCCTCGCCGCAGAGACCGCGGACGCTCACCGGGGCCGCGGGCGGGTCAGGGTCCTGCTCCCTACGGCTGCCGCCACGGGCTCGGGCCGGCGGTATGCGCGAGAGCCCTGTGCATGCGCCCCTCACTCCCTCATCGGGACCGGAGGGCCGGCTCATCCACTGACGGCCGGCGCTTCATCGGGGACGGCGTGTGAGGTCTTGCGGCGAGTGCCGAGCATGACGAGCAGCGAAGCCGCTATCAGCGCCGCACCGAACCAGAAGGCGCTCCTGACCCCGAAATGATCGGCGAGCAGTCCGCCGAAAAGCGCTCCGAGCGCGATGGATGTGTTGTATCCCAAGGTGTTGAGTGACATGGCGGCCTCGAAGGTGTCGGGCGCGGCAGCCAGCGTCATGTTGATCTGGCACAGGTTCATGGCGCCGAAGGAGACCCCCCAGAGGGCCACCGAGACGATCAGGCCGACCTGTCCGTGACCGATCGTGAGCAGCAACAGCAAGGACACCACGAGCCCCGCGCAGGCGACGATGAAACTGGCCCGCAGATTCTTGGTCACGGTGTATCCGGCGATGAAGTTCCCGGCCGCGCCCCCGACGCCATAGATCACCAGCAGCGCGGTGACGAAGGCGGGCGTGGCGGATGAGTTGTTCTCCGCGAAGGGCCGTATGAACGTGTACGCCCCGAAGTGGCCGAGCACGTACAGCGCGACGGCAAAGATCACCAGACGTAGCCGCACGTTTCTGAGCGGGAGTCCGAAGACCTCCCGGACCGAGACCGCGTTCTCCGACGGCAGTGACGGGATCACGGCGGCGACCGCGAGGAACACCAGCACGCTGAGGCCGCTCCAGATGAGGAACGTGGTCCGCCAGCCGGCGAGGCTCTCCAGGAATGTTCCCAGCGGCATGCCCACCACCGTGGCGATCGAGATGCCGGACAGCGCGACCGCGGCCGCCCTGCTCGCGTGGCGTTCCGGGACCAGGCGCATCGCCATGCTCACGCCTATGGCCCAGAACACCCCGTTGGCGAATCCCATGATGAGCCGCGTTGTCAGGACCAGCGGAAAGTTCGGCGAGATGGCGGTGATCAGGTTTCCCAGGGCCAGTATCGCCAGTAGCGCGGACAGCAGCACGCGCCGGTTGACGCGCCTGGTCCAGGCCACGATGAACGGGACGCCCAGCCCGGCCGAGATGCCGTACAGAGTGACCATCAGCCCGGCGACCCCCACCGATATCCCCAGGTTCACGCTTACCGGGGTAAGCAGGCCGACGGGCATCAGCTCAGTGGTGACGAAGACGAACAGACTCGCTGTGATGATAGAGACACCCAGCCACGACCTCAGGGCCGAGTGCGGGTGTTCACCGTGTGCAGCCATTTCTTCTCTCTGTTTTCTCAGGTTTCGGACTTACGGACAGCCGGATGAACCGCGGTGTTTCAGGCCGCGTTCATCGAGTTCTGTGCGTGGATGCGTAACGGCGTCGGAGGAGCCGTGGGTGATGACGTCGGAGGAGCCGTGGGTGATGACGTCGGATTCCGTCGCCACCGGCGGCCGGCCGACGGCGATGACGTCCGATATCTCTTCGCCGGACACCGACGGGCCCGCTCGGGGGGCGTCCAGGTGTCGTCGTGAGCGCCCCCGCCGTCCATGGTGGATCCGTGCCGGGTGCCGCGGGGGTGTCGCTGTCAGGGGGTCACGGGGTGGAGCTCTCGCGGCTTGACCGGTCGGGGTTGCGCGAGCAGCACGGCACCGATGATCACCACGATCCCGGCCAGCTGCGGAATCGACAACGTCTGGTGAAGGAACAGATATCCGAGGAGGGTCGCGACGATCGGGCTGCCCAGGGTGAGGAAGGAGACCGCCGGTGCCGGCAACCTCTCTATCCCGCGGAACCAGATCGCATAGCTGACGACGGCGCCCAGGGAGATGAGATAGCCGAACCCGATGATGTTGGTCCCGCTGACGGCGGTCGGCAGCCCTTCGACGGACAGAGTGAAGGGCAGCAGCACGAGTCCGCCCGCGACGAGCTGCCAGCCGGTGTAGGGAAGCAGCCCCACCCCGTCCGGGCGTCCCCACAGTTTGGTCAGCGTGATGCCGGCCGCCATGCCGGCCGCTCCGGCCAGCGCCGCCGCCACACCGACGGCATCCAGTGCCGCCGCCCCCTTGAGCACGAGCAACGCGACGCCGCCCGCGCCGAGGACGCAGGCCACCAGGTGCGTGTACCGAATCCTGTCCCCGATGAGCAGCGCCGCCAGGACCAGCACGAGCATCGGCTGCACCGCCATGATCATTCCCGCGACACCACCCGGCAGGCGATAGGCCGCGGCGAACAGCAGGAAGTTGAACGCGCCGATGTTGAGCGCCCCGAGCACCAGGACGCGCCACAGCCACATCCCGGTCGGCAGCCTGCGGGCGTAGGCCAGCAGGACCAGGCCCGCGGGAAGCACCCGCACGGTGGCGGCCAGCAGGGGACGGTCCGGCGGCAACCACTCCGTCGTCACCAGGTAGGTGCTGCCCCAGATCGCCGGCGCCAGCGCCGTCACACCCGCGGTGAGGAGTTGCCGGTCGCTCTTCATGCCACACCGCCTCCGTGTCGAATCACCGGTCGCCGAAGTCGCCGGCGCCCGGCGGCAGCCGATTAGTTTCCATGGAAGGTACATTATTTTCCGCGGAAGGTATAGTCAAACCATGCCTCAGGACATCGACTCCTTCGCCTCGCGCACCGACGCCGACGCGGTCGATCGCATCGTCGGCCAGTGGCGCCGGGAGCGGCCCGACCTCGACCCCAGCCCGATGCATGTGATCGGACGCATCACCCGCCTGCACTGGGTGTTGGACGAGCGGCTGGGCCGGGTCTTCGAGCGCTACGGCCTGGGCAGGGGCGAGTTCGACGTGCTCGCCACGCTGCGCCGTTCCGGCCCTCCCTTCGAGCTGTCCGCCGGCGAGCTGCGCGAGTCGACGATGGTCACCTCGGGGGCGGTGACCAAACGGATCGACCGGCTGGAACGCGCCGGGCTGGTCAGTCGCCGAACGGCCGAGGACGACGCGCGGGGCCGGCTGATCCGGCTCACCCACCGGGGCCGGGAGCTCATCGACGGAGCGGTCGAGCAGCACGTCCGGAACGAGACGCGACTGCTCGCGGGGCTGACCGCCGACGAGCGGAGCACCCTGACCGATCTGCTGCGCAAGCTGGGCCGGACGTTGCCGGACGAGTAGCGGCCGGCGGTGTCGCCCGACCGACGGGACCACCGCGCCGCCGGGGGGAGCCCGCGGCCCTGTGACGCGCGCGCCCGCCGGCCCGGCCCATGGAGGCCGGGCCGGCGGGCGCGGACGTCACATCTGACCAGGCCGGCGGGCGCGGACCCCGTACTACGACCAGGCCGGCGGGCGCGGACCCGGTACTACGACTGGGCCGGCGGGCGCGGGCGGCTCACCTGCGTACGGCGACCGCCTCGACGGCCGGCTCCGCGGCCGGTCCGTGGCGCTGCTGCAGGGTCTGGAAGCCGACCAGGTCGTCCGGGAGCGCGTCCGGCACGTCCACGTCGAACCGCGACAGCGTCCGGGTGCGCATCGCGACCAGCGCGGTGACGGCGATGGCGACCGCGAACAGCACGTACATCAGGCCGACGCCCCGGCCCTCGCCGGTGCCGAGCACGAGGCCGACCGTGCCGGCCAGCGGGCCGCCGGGCAGCAGCAGCGGCTCGAACAGGGCGCTGCCGTACGGCGCGACCAGGCCGAAACCGATGGGCAGCGTGGACCAGGCGATCAGCGTGTTGAGCGCGATGACCCGGCCGTGGAAGCGCTGCGGCACCTTGACCTGGATGATCGTGGCGTAGACCCCGTTGAGCATGGTCAGCCAGAACGACATGCCGAACGCACCGACCGCGATCACGACCAGGTTCTGCTGGAGGCCGGTGACCAGGCAGAAGACGGCGAGGATCACGGTGGACAGCAGCACGCCGCGCAGTCGCCGCCGGCGCGGACCGCCCCAGACGGTCATGGTCAGGCCGCCGAGGAAGACGCCCAGGCCACCGGCGAAGGAGATCCGGCCGACGTCCTGCAGCGTGGCGAAGCCCAGGACCAGCGGGGAGATGAGCAGGAACAGAGGGGACAGGAAGACGTTCAGCACCGCGAAGAAGAAGAGCATGCCGCGGAAGCCCCGGCTGCCCCAGGAGAACCTCCACCCCTCCACCATCTCGGAGACCAGGGACTCCCTGCGCTTCCAGGCCATCGTCTTCGGGAAGCGGACCAGGAGCAGCACCGCGATCGCGAAGGCGTAGGAGACGACGTCCAGGACCAGGATGCCCTCCAGACCGATCACGGCCATCAGGCCGACCGCGACCAGCGGGACGACGAGCTGGGCGGTGCCGGTCACCATCTGGACGACGCCGTTGGCGTGGCCGAGGAAGCGTTTGGGGACGAGCTGGGGGACGGCCGAGTTGTAGGCCAGGCGCTGGAAGGTGAGCGCGACCGACAGCAGCACCAGCAGCGGGTAGATGTGCCAGACCTCCAGGTTGCCGGTCCACAGCAGGATCCCGAGGGCGAGCTGGGTGCCGAACGCGCCGGCGTCTCCGGCGAGCATGACCTTGCGCCGGTCGTAGCGGTCGACGAGGGCGCCCGCGATCGGGGAGACCAGCATGCCGGGGACCAGCGCGAGGACCGAGAACAGGGCGAACCTGGCGAGTGAGCCGGTGGTGACGTAGATCCACAGCGGGACCGCGAACTCGGTCAGCGACGATCCGACGATCGAGACGAGCTGCCCCGCGGCCACCGTGGCGAACCGCTTCATGCTGGGCTCCGGCCCCCGCCCCCCGACCGGGACCGCCCCGCCTCCCGGCCCGGCCCGCCCGGGTCCGGCCTGCTCGGGGACGGCCCGTCCGGGTCTGGCCGGGACAGGCCCGGCCCGCTCGGGGACCTCCGGTACGGCCTGCTCGGGGACGTCCGGGACGGCCGTGGCCCGGCCGGTCGCGCTCTGGTCGGAGACCCCGCCGAGCCACCAGGTGGACCGGTCCGTGCGGCCCAGCGCGGCGGTCTCGCCGGAGGCGATGGCCCGGTGCGTGCCGGTGACGATGGCGGAGAGCTCCTCGGCCCGGTACTTCAGGAAGAAGTGACCGGCCTCGTCCAGGACGACCACGGCGGTGGAGTCGGTGAGGAGATGCCACTCGCGGTAGCGCTCCTGGTAGAACTCGGTGGCCGGGTCGCGCTCGCCCGCCACGGAGATGATCGGCGCCCTGAGCGGCTCGACGCCTTCGGCGAACAGGCGGGTGAAGTAGCGCTCGGCCTCCTTGGTGCCCTTGCGGCGGTTGTCGATCATCAGCTTGAGCTGGTCGCGGTCGAGGTCCTCGACGTCGAGACCGGCGGCCTGGAGGGCGTTGGCCCAGACCTGGTCGCTGCGGAGGCGGTCGGTCAGGTTCGACAGCCAGGCCAGCGTCGAGGCGGGCCGGGCGAAGGGGAAGATGCCGCCGAGGTAGATGGCCTCGACCGGCCGGCCCGCCGCCTCCAGACGCCGGGCGATCTCCACGGTCAGCATGACGCCGAGCCCGCAGTGGCCGTACAGCGCCAGCGGCCCCCGGATCCCGTCGAGGATCTCCTCCACGCAGCCCTGCGCGACCTCGGCCACCGGCCGGGTCTCCTCGACCAGGCCCATCTCCTGGCCGGGGACGGCGACCGCGTGCAGCGCCCAGCCCGCGGGCATGGCGTCGGCCAGCGGCTGGTAGATGGCCGCGCTGCCGCCGCCGTACGGCACGCAGACCAGGGTCGAGGTGGCGGTGCGGGCCGGGGTGAGCCGGTGCAGGAGCATGCGTGGGCCGTCGTCACCGGCCTCGACGAGCCGGGCCAGCTCGCGGACGGTCCGGTGCTTGAACAGGTCCAGGATGCTGACCTGGCGCCCGCCTGCGGGAAGAGCTTTCCGCAGGCGGGCGACCACCTGTGCGGCGAGCAGCGAATGTCCGCCCAGGTCGAAGAAGTCGTCCAGCACGCCGACCTGGACCAGGCCGAGCACCTGGGCCCACACCGCCGCGATCGCCTCTTCCACCGGCGTCTCCGGCGGGACGAACCCGGCCTCCTGGTCCGGCCGCTCCTCGTCGGGCTCGGGCAGCCGGGCCCGGTCGACCTTGCCGTGCGACTTCAGCGGCAGTTCGTCCAGCCAGACGAACCGCCCAGGGATCATGTATTCGGGGAGCCGCTCGCCGAGTGCCGCGCGCAGCTCGCTCACACTGGTCCGCTCTCCGACGAGGTAGCCGATCAGCCGGTCCCCGCGCAGCTCGACGACGGCCTGCGCGACGCCGGGCTGGCCGGTGAGGACCGACTCGATCTCCGACAGCTCCACCCGGTAGCCCCGGACCTTCACCTGGAGGTCACGGCGGCCGAGGAAGCACAGGTCGCCCGAGGGCAGCCAGCGGCCGAGGTCGCCGGTCCGGTACATGCGCGCGCCGGGCCCGCCGTACGGGTCGGGCAGGAACCTGTCGGCCGTCAGGCCGGGCTGCCCGAGGTAGCCCCGGGCGAGCCGGTCGCCGCCGAGGTAGATCTCACCGGTCATGCCGGGCGGGACCAGCCGCAGGTGCTCGTCCAGCACGTAGACCCTGGCGCCGGGCAGCGGCCGGCCGATCGGGAGGTTGAGCGCCCGCTCGGCCTCGCCGGTGACGGCGTGGGTGGAGATGCCGACCGTGGCCTCGGTGGGGCCGTAGTGGTTGACCACGGTGGTGTGCGCGCTCAGCTCCCGCGCCCAGCTCCACCTGGACGCCTCGCCGCCGAGGACGAGCAGCTTGCGCGGGAGCAGCTCGGCGGGGTCGGTGACGTCGGGGTCGGCCAGCAGCGAGGCGAGGTGGGAGGGGGTCATCTTCAGGTAGTCGGTACGGCCGAGCTGCCCGGCCAGCTCCTCGACCGGCGACTGCGGGTCGGCCAGGTGCAGCTCGCCGCCGGTCATGAGCGACAGGTAGAAGATCGTCACCCCGAAGTCGAACGAGAGCGACTGCAGCAGCGTGTAGACCGCCGCGGGCTCGACCTCGAACCGCTCCCTGACCCCGGCCAGGTAGTTCAGCACCTGCCGGTGCTGAACCCCGACGCCCTTGGGCCGCCCGGTCGTTCCCGAGGTGTAGATCACATACGCCAGGTGGTCCGCCGTGACCGCGGGCGCCTCGAACGCGCTGTCCCGCAGGGCCTCCTCGTCCAGGCAGACGACCGGCGTCCCGGGGACCAGGTCGCGGAGGGAGGAGGTGGTGACGACGGCGACGGCTCCGGCGTCGCCGAGCATGTGGGCCAGCCGGTCGCGGGGCTGCTTGGGGTCGAGGGGGACGTAGGAGCCGCCCGCCTTCATGACGCCGATGACGGCCGCCGCCAGGTCGGTGGACTGCTCCAGGAAGACGCCGACCCGGGTGTCGGGGCCGACGCCGTACCGGCTCCTCAGCAGGGCGGCGATCCGGGTGGAGCGGTCGTCGAGCCCGGCGTAGGTGAGGGACTCCTCGCCGCAGACCACGGCGGTGGCGCCGGGGGTCAGCGCGGCCTGCGCGGTGACGAGGTCGTGGAGCAGGTCGTGGCCGGCGGGGGCGGGGGCGGTGCTCGACCCGAAGCCCAGGACCCGCTCCCGCTCCTCCTCGGAGAGCAGGGACAGTTCCCCGACCCGCGTCCGCGGGTCCGCCACGATCGACCGCAGCAGCGTCTCGAACCGGGACGCCAGCAGCTCCATGCTCTCCGGGTCGAACAGGGCCGTGCTGTAGGTGAGGTTCCCCACCAGCCCGTCGGGGCTCTCGAACAGGTAGAGGCCCAGGTCGAAGCGGGTGGTCCTGGCCGGCAGGGCGAGGTAGGAGACCCGGCCGTCCTCCTCGCCTGCCTTGAAGTTCTGCAGCGCGAACGTGACCTGGACGAGCGGTGACCGGCTCACGTCGCGGACCACGTTCAGCTCGTTGACGAGCCGGTCGAACGGGAGCTCCTGGTGGGCGAACGCGTCCAGCGCGGTCTCGCGGGTGCGCTCCAGGAACACGCTGAACGGCGGGTCGTCGGCCAGGTCCGCGCGGAGCACGAGCGTGTTGACGAACATGCCGACGACGCCGTCCAGCTCCGGCAGGCCACGGCCCGCGACCGGGGAGCCGACCGCGAAGTCCGACTGCCCCGAGTAGCGGGCCAGCAGCACCTGGAAGGCGGCCAGCAGCGTCATGTACGGCGTGGCGCCGGCGGCCTGGCCCAGCTCGGTGAGCCGCCGGGTGAGGTCGGCGTCCAGCCGGACGTCGAGGGCGGCCCCCGCGTGGCCCTGCTCGGCCGGGCGTGGCCGGTCGGTGGGGAGCTCGATGGCCGGCAGGCCGGCGAGCCGGTCCCGCCAGTGGTCGATCTCCCGGCGGTGGTCGCGCCCGCGCTGCCAGAGGGCGTAGTCGCCGTAGCCGACCGGGGCGGGCGGCGGGACCGCGCCGTCGTGCAGGGCGAGCAGCTCACGGATGATCACATCGGTGGACCAGCCGTCGATGACGGCGTGGTGCGCGGCGATGAGAAGCACGTGGTCGTCCGGCGCGAGCCGGACCAGCACGGTCCGGAAGAGCGGGCCGTGCTCCAGGTCGAAGGGGGTGGCGAGGTCGGCGTCGAGCAGCTCGATCGCGGCGTCCAGATCGGCCGCCTCGGCGACGCGCAGCTCCGCCGGCCGGGGGTCGTCGACCACGAGTTCGGGGGTGCCGTCCTCGGTGGTGAGGAAGCGCGTCCGCAGGGCCTCGTGGCGCGTGACGATCTCGTCCAGCGCCCGGCGCAGCGCGCCGGCGTCCAGCTCGCCGCGTAGGCGCGCCGCGACGGGGACCGTGTAGGTGGTCGTGCCCGGGCGGTACTGCTCCAGGAACCACAGGCGCTCCTGGGCGTGGGACAGGGGCGGGGCGGTCCCCGGAGCCCGGGCCGTGATGGTCCGGGACTCCTCCCGGCGCCGGAGCCGCTGGGCGAGCAGCGCCCGCTTGGCGTCCGACAGCGCGGTCTCGGTCATCGGGATTCCTTATATTCCTTAGGCGTGGAGCCCCCGGGCCGTGGCCGCGGGGAGGGGACCGGGCAGGAGGTCAACACAGCTCCGTCCGGAGGGCCGCGAGGAAGAGCGCGGCGTCCCGGCCGTTGATCAGCCGGTGGTCGTAGGCGAGGCCGATGTTCGCGACGGTCCTCGCCGTCACGGTGCCGTCCTCGCCGAGGACGAGCTCCGGCTGCGGCGAGGTGACCGCGAGCGCGCAGACCGTCCCGGGGAAGACGAAGGGGATCGCGAGGGTCACGTCGGCGTCGGTGTGCAGGGTGACGGCGATGTTCGCGCCGGTGAGGTCCCGCTCCCGGAAGCCGCCCTCGGTGGCCGCCAGCCGGTAGCGCATGAGCGTGTCGGCGATCTCCCTGAGCGACCCGGTGTCGTGGACGACGGGCACGTAGAGGCCCTCGCCCATGTCGAAGGTGACCCCGACGCGCGGGGCCCGCGCCAGCACGGCCCGGTCCCCGTCGACCGAGGCGAAGAACAGCGGGAAGGCCGGATGCAGCGCGGCCACGGCCTGGACGGTCAGCTCCGCCAGCCCGACCGGCCTGCGGACCTCCCTGCTCAGCCCCCTGGTCCGCGCCAGCAGCGGCCCGACGTCGAACTTCACCACGGTGTAGGCGGCGGGGATCGTGCCGTGCGAGGTGGTGACCGCCCGCGCGACGGCCCGCTGCACCCGGGAGAGCCGGTGCGTGCCCGCCGTGGTGTCGGAGGCCGTCGCGCCGGAGGCCGTCGCGTCGCCCTGCCCGGAGGCGCCGTCGGCGGGGCCGGAGACCGTGCCGGCCGGCGCGGCGGGACCGTCATCGGGACCGGAGCCGGCCAGGCGTTCCACGTCGGCGCGCCGGACGACGGACAGCCCCAGGTCGGCGACCTGGGCGGAGGTGACGCCGAGCTCCGCCATCCGGGCCCGGGCGGGGTCGGTGACGACCGGCCCCCCGGCCGGGGCGTCCGCGCCTCCAAGCGGGGCGGGGGCGTCGGTGGCCGGGGCATCCGCGCCGGCGGGCGGGGCGGGGGCGGCCTCGGGGGCGATCCGGGCGAGGACGGCGCCGGGGGCGACCCAGGTGCCGGCCGCGGCCACGTGGTGGAGGTGGCCGGGCTCGGCGGCCTCCAGCTCGTCGGCCGCCTTGGAGGTCTCCAGGACGGCGACGGGGTCTCCGGCCTGGACGGGCTTGCCGTCTTCGACGAGCCACTCCACGACCAGATACTCGGTGTCGTTGTTGTTGAGCTTGGGTACGCGGATGTCAGCCACGCAGGGCCTCCCGTACGGCGTGGTGGATCGTGGACTCCCCCACCAGGACCTCGTTCTCGAGGTGGGCGGCGGTGGGGATCACGCTGGCCCGGGAGTGGACGAGGCGGACGGGGCCGCGCAGGCGGTCCCAGAGGCGGCCGTGCAGGAGATGGGCGACCTCGCTGCCCCAGGTGCCGCCCGCCGTGCTCTCCTCGGCGACGAGGACGACCTCCCCCAGGTACGGCAGCAGCGCCTCGACGTCCAGCGGGTAGAGCCGGGAGGGGACCAGCAGCCGGCCGGAGACCTCCTGCTCCACCAGCAGCGACCGCATGGCGGTCAGGGCCCGGTGCGCCACCCCGCCCGGCGCGATGATCACGTAGTCCGGCCGGTCGCCCGGGTCGCGGAGCTCGACCACGGCCAGATCCCCGTCCCGGCGCACCGTGAACAGCGGGTCGACCTGGTCCATCTGCCGGGTGTAGAGGACCTTGTCCTCGAAGAACACGCACGGCTCGCCCCGCTCCAGCATCGCGCCGAGCACGGCGCGGTTGTCGTGGAAGGGGGACATCTCATACAGCGACAGCCCCGGCATCCCGACGAAGTGCTTCTGCAGGCTCTGGCTGTGCGTGGGCCCGTAGCCCCGGCCGCCGCCGGTCGGGCAGCGCACCACCATCCGCAGCGGCAACCGCCGGCCGTACATGGAGACCGACTTGCTCGCGAAGTTGCAGAGCTGGTCGAAGGCGAGCGCCACGAAGTCGCCGAACATGATCTCGGCCACCGCGGTGTTGCCGGTCAGCGCCAGGCCCGCCGCGACGCCGGTCAGGGCGCCCTCGCTGATCGGGGTGCCGATCACCCGGCCGGGGAACCGGGTCGACAGGCCCCTGGTGACCTTGAAGGCGCCGCCGTACGGGTCGGTGATGTCCTCGCCGAGCACGTAGGCGGTGGGGTCGTCGTCCAGCAGTCCGTGCAGGGCCGCGTTCAGGTTCTCGGCTACTCTCACGCCCCCTCCCAGCGGGCGGGCGGGCGGGCGGCGACCTCGTCGGCGATCGCCTGGACCTCGGCCCTGACCAGCCCGTCGAGCCGGTGGAACTGGTCGGGGTGGTCGTGGGCGTAGCGGTCGTACCAGTCGTTGTCCCTGGCTGCCCGCACGGCGCCGGCCGGGCGGATGTCGTCGCCCTTGCTGTGCGGACCGAGCCGGTGGGTGACGAACTCCACCACCAGCGGCCGCGACCCGCGCACCTCGGCGACCAGCGGGCCGAGCGAGGCCCGGATCTCGTTGACGTCGCCGGAGACGACCAGGTGGTGCCGGATGCCGAAGGCCGCCGCCCGGCTCCCGACGGTGCCCGCCATGTGCGACGCGGTCGGGGTGGACTGGGCGATGCCGTTGTTCTCCACCACCAGCAGCAGCGGGAGCTCCCAGAGCGCGGCGAGGTTCAGCGCCTCGTAGACCGCGCCCTCGCCCCAGGTGCCGTCGCCGATGTAGACGCAGGCCAGCGCGCCGGGCTCGGACCGCTTGAGGTGGAGGGCGACCCCGGCGGCCACGGGCAGGCTCTCCCCCTGCCGGAGGTGAGGATCGCGTATTCCAGCTGCTGCAGGCGCTCGTTGGGCTCGATCCCGAGTTCTTCGATCATGGTCTGCCGGGCGAGCCGGTAGACC
>NZ_JBSFPS010000130.1:0-26473 GCF_053588315.1 Streptosporangium sp. NPDC003464
CCGGCTCGCCGGGGGACGCCCGCCCCCGCGGCGCCCGGCCCCGTGCCCCGCCGCCGCCGCGGATCCGGCCCGCGGCGGCGCGGCGCTCAGCGCCTGACCCCCATGCCGACCAGGCCGGCGAACCTCTCGGGACCGGCCCCTCCTGCGCCGGGGCGCCATTCGGTGGGGCCGACCAGGCCCGGCTCGGACAGCTCGAAGCCGTCGAAGAAGGCGAGGATCTCCTCGCGCGTGCGCGCCCCGAGCCGGGCGCTGGCGCCCTGGTAGACCTGCTCGGTGGCCGCCATCTTCTGCGGGAATCCGTCCTTCGACAGGTGGGAGAGGATCAGGTGGCTCCCGGGCGCGGCGGCGTCGCGGAAGTCCGCGACGACGCGGTGCGGGCCGTCCGAGTCACCGACGAAGTGCAGCACGGAGACGAACAGGAGCGCGAGCGGCTCGTCGAAGTCGACGATCTCCCGGACCGTGGGGTGGTCGAGGATCTCGGCGGGCCTGCGCAGGTCGGCCTGGACGAAGCCCACGCCGTCGGACCTGGCCAGGATCGCGTGGGCGTGGCTGGCGACCACCGGGTCGTAGTCCACGTAGACCACCCGCGCGCCGGGTCCGGCGACCTCGTGGACGTTCTCCCTGGTCGGCAGGCCGGAGCCCAGATCGAGGAACTGGCGGACCCCGGCCTCGGCGGCCGCCCGCACCGCCCGCCCCAGGAAGGCCCGGTTGAGCCGGACGCCCCGCAGGACCCGCCCCTCGGAGATCTTGACGATCTCCTCGGCGCTCTCGCGGTCGGCCGCGAAATTGTCCTTGCCCCCGAGCCAGTAGTCGTACATGCGGGCGATGTTGGGGGTGTCGGCTCCCACGAGGGCGGTCACGTCGCGGGTGTTCGCGGAGTCTCCCTTGGACGGCATAGTGATCGACTATAGGAGCTCAGGTGACGGCGGGAACGCCTTTTCGGCCGCATTCCTCCCCTGATCGGCGCCGCCGCTCCCTGCCCTGATCGGGGCCGCCGTCCCTCCGTCTGGTCCCCCGGCGGCGCCGCCGTCCCTCCGCCGCCGGCGCCGTCACCCGACCGCCTCCAGGATGGCCGCGTTGGCCAGCCCGCCGGCCTCGCACATGGTCTGCAGCCCGTAGCGGGCTCCGCGCTGGTGCATGGCGTTGACGAGGGTGGTCATCAGGCGGGTGCCGCTGGCGCCCAGGGGGTGGCCCAGCGCGATGGCGCCGCCGTTGACGTTGACCTTGGCGGGGTCGGCGCCGGTCTCCTTCAGCCAGGCCAGCACGACGGAGGCGAAGGCCTCGTTGACCTCGAACAGGTCGATGTCGTCCAGGCTCAGCCCGGCCCGGCTCAGCACCTTTCCGGTGGCCGGGATGATGCCGGTCAGCATGGTCAGCGGGTCGGAGCCGACCACCGAGAAGCTGTGCAGCCGCGCCTTCGGGCGCAGCCCCAGCCGGGCCGCGGTCTCGCCGGAGGCGATCAGCACGGCGGAGGCGCCGTCGTTGATCGGGCTGGCGTTGCCCGCGGTGACCGACCAGGTGATCTGCGGGAAGCGCTCGGCGAAGGCGGGGTCGGCGAAGGCCGGGCGGAGCCCGGCGAGGATCTCGGGGGTGGTGCCCGGCCGTACGGACTCGTCGGCGGTCACCATTCCGGCGTCCGTCGCGACGGGCGCGAGCTCGGCGTCGAACAGGCCGTCCGCGTGCGCCCGGGCGGCCCGCCGGTGGGAGGCGGCGGCGAAGGCGTCCATCTCCTCCCGGCTGATCGACCACTCCGCCGCGACGAGCTCGGCGCTGATGCCCTGGGGCACCAGCCCCTCGGGGTAGCGGGCCGCGACCCCGGGGCCGAAGGGGTCGGCGCCCGGCGGCACGTTGGACCACATCGGCACCCGGCTCATCGACTCGATCCCGCAGGCCACCACCAGGTCGTACGCCCCGGAGATCACGCCCTGGGCGGCGAAGTGGACGGCCTGCTGGGAGGAGCCGCACTGGCGGTCGACGGTGGTCGCCGGGACGGACTCCGGGAAGCCGGCCGACAGCCAGGCGTAGCGGGTGGTGTTCATCGCCTGCTCCCCCACCTGGTCGACGCAGCCGCCGATCACGTCGTCGACGAGTGCCGGGTCGACGCCGGAGCGGCCGAGGAGGGTGCGGAGGGTGTGGGCGAGCAGCTCGACCGGGTGGACGCCGGCGAGCGCGCCGCCCGGCTTCCCCTTCCCGATCGGGGTCCGTACGGCCTCCACGATGACGGCGTCGCGCATGTCCATCGCTCCTTGCGGGCGGCAGGTGAGTTGGAAAACTGGATGAACTATAACCCGGTGAGTTGGGTAAGCAAATGCGCTGGCCTAGGCTGGGCGTATGCGCGACGCCCGCCCCTGTTCGATCGCCGACGCGCTCAGCGTGATCGGCGAGAAATACTCCCTGCTGGTGCTCCGCGAGGTCTTCTGGGGCGTCCGGCGCTTCGACGCCATGACCCGCAACATCGGGGCCCCGCGCGACATCCTGGCCACGCGCCTGCGCACCCTCGTGGAGGCGGGTGTGCTGGAGCGGGTCCCCTACAGCGAGCGGCCGCCCCGCTCCGAATACCACCTCACCGACGCGGGGCGGGAGCTGCGTCCGGTGCTGCTCACGCTGATGAGCTGGGGCGACCGCCATCTCGTCGACCGCCCTCCGGTGGTGTTCCGGCACTCCTGCGGGACCGACCTCGACCCGGTGGTGGTCTGCCGCGCCTGCGGTGAGGAGGTGGCGGAAGACTCGCTCACCGCCCGCTTCCAGATCCCGGGCTGGGGGGCCACCGGCGCCGTGCCGGCCTGAGACCGGCCCGGCGGACGCCGGACGGACGGCGGACGCCGGACGGCGACCGCACCGGGCGTGCCCGCCCGTCACGACCTCGACGCCCGTCTCCACCGCTCCGCGCGACAGCGCGATCGCGCCGTCCCGGTCCGCCGTGGCCCACCGGACGGTGGCCCCGGCCGGCGGGCCGGGGACGGCGTGGTGACCGCCACTTCTGACGTAGGTGACTGCCACTTCCGGCGTAGAGGTGGTCTCGGCCGCGCGGAGGAGCGCTTTCGGCCTTGCGGCGGATGGAAAACCGCGCCGGGGCCGTGGAGTCTGGGCTTCGGAGCCTGTCCAGGGCTCCGTCCCCGCGCGCTGGAGCTCGCGGGGAATCCCGGGAGAGCAGGGGGCGGGTCATGAGCCATGCAGTCCGGCCGGCGCGGTGGTGGGGCGGGACGGCCGTCGCGCTCGCCGCCGTCCTTCTCGTCGCGTCATGCTCCGGAGAGCGGGATCCGGCCGCCTCCCACGGTCCGGCCGCGGCCTCCGCCTCCCACGGTCCGGCCGCGGCCTCCACCGCCGGGGGGCACGGGGGCCACGGCAGCGTGTCCCCGCCGCCGCCGGCGGCACCGCTGCGGCCCTCCGAGCGATTCGTCAACCTGGCGCTGCCGCAGCCCTACACCCCGTCGGCCCCCTCCGGAGGGACCGACGAATACCGCTGCTTCCTGGTCGACCCCGGGCTGACCGGCCGGGCCTTCCTCACCGGCAGCCAGTTCCTGCCGCAGAACACCGACATCGTCCACCACGCGATCATCTTCCGGGTCGATCCCCGCGGGGCCGAGGCGGCGGCCAAGCTCGACGCCGACACCCCGGGCGAGGGATGGACCTGCTTCGGCGACGCCGGCATCGAGGAAGGCTCCTGGATCGGGCACTGGGCGCCGGGGGCCGACGAGACGCTGCTCACCCAGAAGGTCGGCTATCCGATGCCGGCCGGTAGCCGGATCATCATGCAGGTGCATTACAACCTGCTGGCCGCCGAGGGCAAGCCGGTCGGCAGCGACCGGTCCGGGATCCGGCTGCGGCTCACCGACGGCAAGGCCGACCTCGACCCGCTGGAGACCGAGCAGCTGCCGGCGCCGATCGAGCTGCCGTGCACGTCGGAGGAGTCCGGCCCGCTGTGCGAGCGCGAGGCCGCGGTCCGCGACGTCGTCCGCCGTTTCGGGGACCAGGCCGGGCAGATGGTGACCGGCCTCAACCAGTTCTGCAACAACGCCAAGCCCCCGGTGGCCGCGCCGACCCAGCACTGCGACCAGAAGTCCGACCGGACCGGCACCGTGTACGCCGTCGCCGGGCACATGCACCTGCTCGGGCGCTCGATCAAGGTGGAGCTCAACCCGGACACGCCCGGCGCGCGGACCCTGCTCGACATCCCCGCCTACAACTTCGACGAACAGGCGATCCGCCCGCTGCCCAAGCCCGTCACCGTCAAGACCGGCGACACCTTCCGGGTGACCTGCACCCACGACGCGGGCCTGCGCAAGATGCTGCCCGCGCTGCGCGACCTGCCGCCCCGCTACGTCGTCTGGGGCGAGGGCACCAGCGACGAGATGTGCCTGGGGCTGCTCGTCTGGTCGCCCCGGACCCCGCAGGCCGGCTGAGCGCGCCCGGCGACCGGGCGGAGCGTCCCCGGTCCCGGCGCCGCCATGCGCGGCCGGGGCCGGGGATGGAACCCGGGAGGCGGGATGTCGTACCGTCTTGACATGTGCCGGAGCATCAAGACCCTTCGTGAACCGTACGCCAGCGACGTGACGGACGAGGACGTGCGTGCCGCAGCGCTGCAGTACGTCCGCAAGCTCTCCGGGTTCCGGTCACCGTCGATGCGCAACGCGGAGGCCTTCGACCGGGCCGTGGACGTCATCGCCGCCGCGACGCAGGCCCTCCTCGACGACCTCCAGGTGAAGCCGCCCGCCCGGCAGCGCCTGTAGGGGCGCCCCGCCGGGCCCGGCGCCGTCCTCGCCGGCGCGCGGTCGTAGGTTATCGGCCCTCGGCGGCGCATGCTGGACCTACCGCATGCGTCAACGGGCATGCGGAGACGGAGCCGACGCCCGAGGAGGGCAACCATGAGCACTCCGGCCGGACCCGGCACGACCGACGTCACCGGCAGGGTGGACCTGGCCGATCCCGAGCTGATGAGGGACCCCTTCGGGGGATACTCACGGATGCGCGAGCAGGCTCCCATGGCGCTGGGCTCCCTCCCCGGATCCGCCACGCCGATCTGGCTGGTCACCCGCTACGACGACGTCAAGACCGTGCTGGGCGACCCGAGGTTCGCCAACAGCCCGGCGAGCGTGCCGGGGATGGACGTGCGGAGCGTCCGCGAGAAGGAGCTGCGGGCCCGCGGGGTGCCCCCGGAGTACGCGCGGTACGTGCTGGACGGCATGCTGGAGACCGACGGCGCCGACCACCTCCGGCTGCGCAGGCTCGTGTCGCGCGCCTTCACCGCGCGCCGGGTCGCCGACCTGCGGCCGCGGGTGGAGGAGATCGCCGAGGACCTCCTCGACAGGCTCGGCGCCACGGCCGAGGACGGCGTCGTCGACCTGCTGGAGCACTTCGCCTACCCGCTGCCGATCACCGTCATCTGCGAGCTCGTCGGCATCCCCGAGGCGGACCGGCCGCGGTGGCGGGGGTGGGGCAGGGCCCTGGTGACCATGGACCCGGGAGGGTTCGGGACGGCGCTCCGGGAGCTGGTGGCGCACATCGAGGAGCTGATCGGACGGCGCCGCGCGGCGCCCGCCGACGACCTGCTCAGCGGGCTGATCCGCGCCCACGACGAGGACGGCGACCGGCTCGGCGACACCGAGATGGTCACGATGGTGCTGACCCTGGTCTTCGCCGGGCACGAGACCACCGCCCACCTGATCGGCAACGGCACCGCCGCCCTCCTGGCGCACCCCGACCAGTTCGACCTGCTCCGCCGGCGGCCGGAGCTGATGCCGCTGGCCGTCCACGAGCTGATGCGCTGGTGCGGCCCCGTCCAGGGGACCCGGACGCGTTACGCGACCGAGGACCTGGAGATCGGCGGCATGCCGGTACGGCGGGGCGAGGCCGTGATGGCCGTGCTGGTCGGGGCCAACCACGACCCGCGCGTGTTCGACGACCCCGGACGGCTCGACATCACCCGTGAGCCGGACGGGCGCCGGGAGACCCACGTCGGGTTCGGGCACGGCCTGCACTACTGCCTGGGCGCGGCGCTGGCCCGGCAGGAGGCCGAGGTGGCGTTCGGAGCGCTGCTGCGCCGCTTCCCCGGCCTCACCCTCGCCGTCGATCCGGCAGACCTGGAGCGTCAGCTCATGCCGGCCTCGTGGCGGCTGGCCCGGCTGCCGGTGAGGCTCTGACAGGCCCGCCGGACCAGCCGCCGGGCTGTCAGCCCAGCGGCTGGTCCTTGGTCTCCTTGAGCGCGAAGACGTAGACCAGGGTCGAGCCCAGGGCGAGCACCGACATGTACCACGGGAACACCCCGGCGTTGTGGCTGTCGACCAGCGCCGTGCCCACGAGCGGGGCGGTGCCGCCGAACAGGGCGACGGTCAGGGAGTAGGGGAAGCCGGCGCCCGACGCCCGCACCCTCGTCGGGAAGAGTTCGGAGTTGACCGCCGCCGAGATCGACGTGAAGCAGCCGAGGAAGACCATGCCGACGCACTGGACGAGCAGCAGACTGGCGAAGGAGTTGCTCAGCATCCCGGTCAGCGGCACCGGCAGCAGGGTGAACGCCAGACCGAAGGCGATCAGCAGCGGCCTGCGTCCCACCCGGTCGGACAGCATGCCGAGCAGCGGCTGCAGCACCATGAAGAACAGCAGCGAGATGGTGCCCACCTGGAGCGCCTCGGCCTTGTCGAACTTGACCGTGAGCTGGGCGTAGGTGGGCAGGAACGTCGTCCAGGTGTAGTAGGCGACGGTGCCGGCCATGGTGATTCCGACGATCATGAAGGCCTTGGTCGGGTAGCGGACCAGGAACTCGAAGAGCTTCGGCTTCTCGGCCACGCCGTTCTTGATGTCCTCGGCCAGGGTGGTGGTCTCCTCGGCGCCGCTGCGGATCCACAGCCCGACGAGACTGGCCAGGGCGCCGACGACGAACGGGATGCGCCAGCCCCACGAGCCCATGTCCGCCTCGCTCAGACCGGCGGCCAGGAGGGCCGCGAGGCCGGAGGCGAGGAGCTGGCCGATGGTGGTGCTGACGTACTGGAAGCTGGAGAACAGGCCGCGCCTTCCCGGTGGAGCCGACTCCACCAGGAAGGTGGTGGCCGCGGCGAACTCCCCGCCGACCGAAAGTCCCTGGGTCAGCCGGGCCAGCGTCAGGATGATCGGCGCGAGCACACCGGCCGACTCGTAGGTCGGGGTGACCGCGACCAGCAGCGAACCGGCGCCCATCAGGATGATCGTGAAGGTCATCGCGGCCTTGCGGCCGAACCGGTCGGCGAACGAGCCCACGAGCAGGCCGCCGAGCGGCCTCATGAAGAATCCGACCGCGAAGACCGCGAACGTGCTCAGCAACGGCACCAGGCTGTTGCCGGCGCTCTTGGGGAAGACCTGGGTGGAGAAGTAGATCGCCAGGAACGAGTAGGTGTACCAGTCGAACCATTCGACGACGTTGCCGACGTTGGCGGCCATCAACTGGCGGATCCGGCTCCGTGGGATGCCGAGCGGGGCCGGCCTGGGGGGAACTGTGGCCACGGGGACTCCTCATGCTCAGTGGCAGACAAGCATCTTGGTGGCCTACCTTGCAGTGGAGTGATAGAAATAGTCAAACATCCTTAAATCTCTTTACATTTCCGACACGTAGACGGGCTTGCGTGACCACTTTCGATGATCTCGACTGCCGCCTGGTCGCCGCCTTGCAGGTCAGCCCCCGCGCGACGTGGGGCGAGATCGGCGGCGCAGTCGGCGAGCACGACCGGACCGTGGCCCGCCGCCTCCAGCGGTTGCTGGCCACCGGAGCCGTGCGGGTCACCGCCATCCTCGACGAGCTGCGCTGCGGGATCGGCACCCCGGTGCACCTGCACGTCCAGGTCGCTCCCTGTACGGCCGGGCAGGTCGCCGAGGCCCTCTCCGCCCGGCCCGACACCCGCTCGGTCTACTCGGTCACCGGGGCCGCCGACATCGGCTGCGAGCTGGTGGCCCCCTCCAAACAGCTCCTGCACGAGATCCTGACCGCGCAGATCCCCGCCACACCCGGCATCGTCCAGACCCGGACCCAGGTCGTGCTGCACACCTTCCAGACGGTGGCCGAGTGGCACGCGCCGTACCTCACCGAGGAGCAGGTCGGCCGGCTGCGGGCCACCGCGCCGCCGGCCGGCCCGCCGCCGGAGCGCGTCGAGCTGACCGGGGCCGAAACGGACGTCGTCGGCCTGCTCGCCGCCGACGGCCGCATCGGCTTCACCGCGATCGCCGAGCGGCTGGAGATGTCCGTGCCGACCGCCCGCCGCCGGGTCGCCTCACTCCTGGAGCGCGGCGCGGTGCACCTGCGCGCGGAGGTGGAGCCCGCGCTGCTCGGCCTGGAGGTGGAGGCCCAGCTCTGGCTCTCGGTCCGCGCCCACGGCCTGGACAGGGTGGGCGAGACGCTCGCCGCCCATCCGAGCGTGCGCTACTGCGCCGCCACCGCGGGCACCCACACCATGATCGTTCAGGTCGTCGTGGCCCACGAGGCGGAGCTCTACCGCTTCCTGACGGCCGTCGTCGGCCCGCTCGACGACGTCACCGACGTCAATGTCACCCTCATCACCCGTGCCTACAAGCGTGGACACCTGCGCAAGTCGGGCCTGCTCACCCTGGAGTGCCAATGACCCCCGCCGAGACCGAGGTGGCCGAGCTCTGCGCCGAGCTCATCCGCGTCGACACCAGCAACTACGGAGACGGCAGCGGCCCCGGAGAGCGCGCCGCCGCCGAGGTCGTCATGGCCAGGCTCGCCGAGGTCGGCGTCGAGGCGACCTACGTCGAGAGCGCCCCGGGCCGCGGCAACGTCGTGACCAGGATCGAGGGGTCCGACCCCGGGCTGCCCGCGCTGCTGGTCCACGGCCACCTGGACGTCGTGCCCGCCAGCGCCGCCGACTGGAGCGTCGACCCGTTCGCCGGCGAGATCAGGGACGGCTACATCTGGGGCCGGGGCGCGGTCGACATGAAGGACATGGACGCCATGATGCTGGCGGTCCTGCGGCAGATGGTGACCGAGGGCCGCAGGCCCCGGCGCGACGTCGTCTTCGCGTGGGTGGCCGACGAGGAGGCGGGCGGCGAGTACGGCGCCAAGTATCTCGCCGCCAAGCATCCCGAGCTGTTCGACGGGGTCGACCACGCCATCAGCGAGGTCGGCGGCTACTCCCTGGAGGTGGATCCGTCGCTGCGGCTCTACCTGATCGAGACCGCGCAGAAGGGGCTGGCCTGGATGCGCCTGGTCGCCGACGGCACCGCCGGGCACGGCTCCATGCTCAACCAGGACAACGCGGTCACCGAGGTCGCCAAGGCGGTGGCCAGGCTCGGCTCGCACGAGTGGCCGCTCAAGCTGACACCGACCGTGCACCGGTTCCTGTCCGAGGTGGCCGACGCCTTCGGGCTGCCCTTCGACCCGCAGGACCCGGCGCCGATCATCGACGCCATCGGCCCGCTGGCCAGGTTCGTCGGCGCGACCCTGCGCCACACGACCAACCCGACCATGCTCACCGCGGGCTACAAGGCGAACGTGATCCCCGGCCAGGCCGCCGCCGTGGTCGACGGCCGGTTCCTGCCCGGCTTCGAGGAGGAGTTCCTCGCCACGGTGGACGAGCTGATCGGGCCGGGCGTCCGGCGCGAGTACGTCACCCACGACATCGCGCTGGAGACGACGTTCGACGGCGAGCTGGTCGAGTCGATGATCGCGGCGCTGAAGGCGGAGGACCCGACCGCCCGCGCGGTGCCGTACTGCATGTCGGGCGGCACCGACAACAAGACGTTCTTCGCCGACCTGAACATCAGGGGATTCGGGTTCGTCCCGCTGCGGCTGCCCGCGGACATGGACTTCGCCGCGATGTTCCACGGCGTCGACGAGCGCGTGCCGGTGGACGCCCTGCAGTTCGGCACCCGCGTCCTCGACCGGCTGCTGACGGACTACTGAGGGCGGCGGCCGTCGGGTGAAGCGCCGCAGGTGGTCGGCGGTGCCGCTGCCGGCGGACCGCACCACCTGGGCGCTGCCGGCGGACCGCACCGCCTGGGCACTGTCGACGGCCGGCATACGGCGCCTCGCCACAGCACGGACACCCGCCGGGAATTCTCCGCCGCGCATTATCCGAATTGCCGGGAGTGGATATCCCGTCGGCGGCGGCGCCGCCGGGAATAGCGCCGTCCGCACCTACCGGTGAATGTCAGCAAATGGCCACGGGCTGGCAGCTTGATGCCAGCCCGCCCACTTCCCCGGCAGCCGGCGGATGGCGAACATAAATGTCATCAGCCCGCGATTCACCGGGGATCCCGACAACCCGTGCGACACAGAGAGAAGGCGCAAATGGCGAAGTTAATGTCCCGCAGGGCCCAGACCGGCCGCCAGGCCCCGGCCTCAGCCGCTTTACTCCCCACTTTAATTCCCACCTTGTCAACTGCTTTATCAACAGCTTTATCCCCCGGCGCCGCCACCTGACTCGCCGGCGGACATCCGGATGGCGGAAGGGCTCACCACGCCCTTCCGCCATCCGCGTTTCCCCGTGACCTCACCTGATCCGCGGGGCACCGGTCGTGGGCCGGCCGCGCGAGGGGCTGCCGTGAGTTCCGTCACGGACAGGCCACAAAAAACGACATAAGGTATATAAAGGACAAGGTCTCCTCTTCGGAAGGGACTCCACCCCCGCCCATGTTCGAGTGATCGTAAAGAAGCGCCCCCTTCCGGCCCCCGCCGTACCCTCGCGGTGGTCAAGCCCCGGCCGGCCCCCGGAAGGCATTCCCGATCACACGGACGACACGTCCGCCACCCATCGGAGAGCCGCGTCATGAGCCAGGAAAGCAGCCGCGCACACGCAGTCTTCGAGATCGACCTCACCTTCGAGGAGACTCGCCGACGCGCCGCGGTCATGACGGCGCTCGGACCGGACTGGGATCCGCCGGCGATGATGCGGGGCGAGGAACTGGCCCACGACCTCCTCTACTCCGGCCTCGACGAGCGGCAGCAGGAGACCTACGACATGCTCGTGGCCGCCGGAGTCCTGCCGCGGAGGGGGCCGGGCCGTGCTGCCGATTGACCCGCACGCCGACCTGGGGCGCAGGGCCTGGGTGCCGTGCCCCGCGTGCCGCGACGACAGGGACTGCGCGGACTGCCTCGGCGGCCGCAACTGCGGGGAGCACTGGCGCTACCTGATCGGCAACACCGGCAGCCGCCTGCATCTGCAGTGCCCGGGATGCACCCACCTGTGGGACCACGAGACCCACTTCGGCGCCGGGGGAACGCGCCCCTGCTGACGGACGCGCCGCCCCCTCCGGAGGGATCTCCGGACGTCACGGTGCCCTGTGGGACAGTTTCTGTGATCTCATGTCCCATCCCTGCGGCATCTGGAACGGCACCCGTGTCTCATATCGATTTCAGCACTCCTCCGACGCTGCCGGCGACCAACGGCTACAGCCACGTCGCCAGCGTCCCGCCGGGCAGCCGGCTCGTCTGGACCTCCGGCCAGGTCCCCATCTCCGCGGACGGGACACCGGCCGCCGCCGGTGACTGGGAGGCCCAGACGCGCCTGGTCATGCAGAACGTCGGAGCCGCGCTCCAGGCGGGCGGGGCGACCTGGGACGACGTGTTCAAGCTCACGATCTTCGTCGTCGACACCTCGGCGCTGCCCGTCATCCGCGCCGTACGCGACGAGTTCGTCAACCTGGAGCGGCCGCCGACGAGCTCGCTCGTGCAGGTCGCGGGACTCTTCCGGCCGGACGTCCTGGTGGAGATCGAAGCGGTGGCGGCGGTCCCCCCGGCCTGACCGCCCGACGTCCAGGGTCCGCCGCCCGGCATCCCGTCCGGATCCCCGAGATCCGGCAGCTCCTGGGGGATCGCATTACTCAAACATTTACTGTTAGGAAACTTTCCTTTATGTTTGATTTATCCCCCCAGCAAAGGAGTACGAGATGCGAAGGACGATCACCTTCCTCGCGACGGCGATCCTCGCCATCGGGGCCACGGTGTTCATCGCCTCGCCGGCTCAGGCGCACGGCTACATATCGTCGCCGCCGAGCCGGCAGGCCATGTGCGCCCAGGGCCGGGTCGCCAACTGCGGTGAGATCATTTATGAGCCGCAGAGCGTGGAAGGGCCCAAGGGCCTGCGGAGCTGCAGCGGCGGCAACTCCCGCTTCGCCCAGCTCGACAACGAGAGCAAGGGATGGCCGGCCACGAGCGTGGGCAACACGGTCACCTTCAACTGGGTGCTGACCGCGCGTCACGCCACCAGCACGTGGGAGTACTACATCGGCGGCACCCGGATCGCGCTGTTCAACGACCAGGGCCGCCAGCCCGGCGCCACGGTCTCGCACTCGGTGAATCTGGGCGGCAGGTCCGGCCGCCAGAAGGTCCTCGCCATCTGGAACATCGCCGACACCGCCAACGCCTTCTACTCATGCGTCGACCTGCAGGTCGGCGGCGGCTCCCCGGAGCCGACCCCGACCACCGGTCCCACGCCCACCCAGACGCCCACCCCGACCTCCACCCCGACGGTCCCCACCGGGACGTGGGCCGCGGGCACCTCCTACCAGGCGGGTTCGCAGGTCACCTACGGCGGCGCGAGCTACCGGTGCATCCAGGCGCACACCGCGATCCCCGGCTGGGAGCCGCCGAACGTCCCCTCGCTGTGGCAGCGGCTCTGAGCCTCGCCGCGGCGGGGCTCCCAGCGCGGACCCCTGACACGCCGAGTCCGATCCCCTGATACCGCGCAGGCGGGCGGCGCCCGGCCGCGGCCCTGCTCCCGCGGCCGGGCGGCGCCGCCAGGTGTCCCCTCCATCCGAAACCTGCCGGGTCCTTGACGCGGGACAGACCCCGGCGCGCACCCGGGCCGCGTAGCTTGAGGGACGTGGGGTGGGACTGCGACGGCGAGAGGGCTGACATGACGGCGGGGTCGGCGCACCGGCCGGGCCCGGCGCGGGTCCCCCGTTACCCGCCGATCGCCGACCACGGGCTGATCGGCGACCTGCACAGCGTGGCGCTCGTCGACACCGGCGGCACGATCGGCTGGTACTGCTGCCCGCGCTTCGACTCGCCGAGCGTGTTCGCCTCGATCCTGGACGCCGACCGGGGCGGATCGTTCGAGCTGGCCGCCGACGTGCCGGCGAGCACCAGGCAGTTCTACTTCCCCGACACCAACGTCCTGATCACCAGGTTCTCCGCCCCCGACGGGGTGGGCGAGGTCCAGGACTTCATGCCGGTCTCCGGGATCCCCGAGAAAACGGGCCGGCACCGGCTGATCAGGCGGGTGAGGTGCGTGCGGGGGACGCTGCCGTTCCGGGCGCGGGTGGCTCCCCGGTTCGACTACGGCAGGCAGTCGCACGGCTTGAGCCTGCGGGACGGACGGGCGGTCTTCGAGTCGCCGTCGCTGTCGCTGTCCCTGTCCGCCAGCGTGCCCGTCGAGACCGACGGCCCGGACGTGTGGTCGGAGTTCAAGCTCGACGAGGGCGGATGCGCGGTGTTCGCCCTCGACAGGCTCGGCGACGGCGTGGAGCCGCAGCCGTGCCCGGTGACCGAGGCCGAGGAGGAGTTCGCCGCCACGGTCGCGTACTGGCGGCGCTGGCTGTCGGCGTCGCGATACCGCGGCCGGTGGCGGGAGATGGTGCACCGTTCGGCGCTGACGCTGAAGCTGCTCACCTACGCCCCGACCGGCGGGATCGTGGCCGCGGCGACGACCAGCCTCCCCGAGCAGATCGGCGGGGAGCGCAACTGGGACTACCGGTACGTCTGGATCCGCGACTCGGCGTTCTGCGTGTACGCCCTGCTCAGGCTGGGCTTCAGCGAAGAGGCGGCGGCGTTCATGCGCTTCCTGTCCGAGCATGTCAGCCGCAGGAACAGCGACCCGTCGGGCCCGTTGCAGATCATGTACGGCCTCGACGGGCGCACCGAACTCCCCGAGGTCGAGCTGTCCCACTTCGAGGGCTACCGGGGATCGGCCCCGGTGCGCACCGGGAACGGCGCCGTCCACCAGCTCCAGCTCGACATCTACGGGGCCCTCATCGACTCCGTCTACCTCTACGACAAGATGGGCCAGCCGATCTCCAGCGACCACTGGGAGGAGATCCACACCCTGGTGGACTGGGTCTGCGACAACTGGGACCAGCCCGACGAGGGCGTCTGGGAGACGCGTGGCGGGCGCAAGAACTTCGTCTACTCGCGGCTGATGTGCTGGGTGGCGATCGAGCGGGCCATGCGGATGGCCGGCCACCGCGGGCTGCCCGCCGACACCCTCCGCTGGCAGCGGGCCCGTGACGCGATCTACCGGCAGATCATGCGGCGCGGCTGGTCGTCCCGGCTGCGGGCGTTCGTCCAGCACTTCGACGACGACGTCCTCGACGCCTCCGTCCTGATGATGCCGCTGGCCAAGTTCGTCTCTCCCACCGACCCGAAGTGGCTGTCGACGCTCGACGCCCTCGGCCGGAACCTGGTGTCCGACTCGCTGGTGTACCGCTACGACCCCGCGGCCAGCCCGGACGGGCTACGGGGCCAGGACGGCACGTTCTCGATCTGCTCGTTCTGGTACGTCGAGGCGCTCACCCGCGCCGGGCGTCTCGACGAGGCGCGGCTGGCCTTCGAGAAAATGCTCACCTACGCCAACCACCTCGGACTGTACGCCGAGGAGATCGGTCAGACCGGTGAGCAGCTCGGCAACTTCCCGCAGGCGTTCACCCATCTCGCGCTGATCAGCGCCGCGTTCAACCTCGACCGCGCCCTCGGCTGACGCGCGGCCGCGCCCCCGGACGGTCCGGCCACGGCCACGCTCCGGCCCGGCCCCCGCCCGGCGGCTACAGTCTGGCCTGGATGAGGGCGTGCGTGCCGCTGGTGCGCCAGGGGCGACCGTCCGCCTCCAGCGCCGCGACCGTCCCGGCGCCGAGGCCGACCACGACGTCGGACTTCAGGGTGCGCAGGGCCACCACGGGCCCGGGGAAGTATCCGACCGTCTCGGCGAACGGCGTGGTCGGGGCCCACGCCCGGTCGCCGACGAGCCGCCGGTAGTTCAGGTCACCCTTCATGATCGTCAATGTGGCGGAGGCGAACTCCTCCCTCAGGTCGCCGGGCATCTCGTCGTACGGCAGGGGCGCGCACGAGAAGGCGTGCGTCCGCACGGCCAGCCGTCCCGAGCCCATCGCCGCGCGCAGGCGCTCCCCCACCTCGCCGGCCGCCCCGCCCGCGGCCGACAGCCGCCGCACGGAGGCGACGACGTCCGCCGGCACGGCGTCGGAGACGTAGTACGGCGAGGGCTTCACGTGCAGGGACACCTCGCGCACCGCTCGCGTGTGCAGCAGGTGGTCGATCAGGGCGAGGTCCGGCAGCAGCTCGCCTCCGGCGTTGTCGGCCACCAGGCAGACCCGCGCGGGACCCGGGCCGTCCACCGCCGGCCAGATGAGATCCCCGTCGTCGGCCAGCAGGCCCGTCACCTGGCCGCCGGCCTGCGCGCCCGCGGCGGAGAGCCGGAAGCCGAGATCGGCCTGGTTGCCCCAGAGCGCCCGGTGGACCAGCGTCCGCGCCTGCTCCTCGACGGGCATGCTGGACAGTCCGCCGAGCGCGCGGAGCTCCTCGTCGACCCCCTTGCCCAGCAGTTCGGCCTGTTTGAAGGGCTCGAAGGGGTCTATGCCGCGCCACGGCCCCGGGTCGAAGTATCCGACCGCGGCCAGGAGCTTGCGGTAGAAGTAACTCTCCGCCCACAGGAACGGCGCGTCGTCCCACCGCCGCCCGAGGTGGCCCCGGTCCCAGCTCCGCCAGAGCTCACGGTCGTGCACGGGCCCCTCCAGCGGGCGGATCACCCCGTCGGTGATCTCCGCGAGCAGCAGGTCGAGCGCCCGCCGCCGGTCGGGACCGTACGGCGTGGCCTCACCGACCCGCCGGATCAGGGCGGGGTGCCGCTCGTGCATGACCCCCCAGGGGAAGGAGCCGGGGACGTTGCTCCGGATCACCGGCGGATCGGAGGTCACCGCGGCCTCTCCGGGCCGCCCCCCGGCGTCGCCATCCGCCATCTGCCCTCTCCGATCCGTCTCGCCGTCGCGCCGGCTGCCCGAGCCGGCTGTCCGAGTAGTATCGGACGCCCCGCGGCGGAGGCGGGCACCGCCCCCGCCGGTGTGGCTCCCGCGGCGGCGGGCAGGACTCGATCGTGGAGAGGGCGGGGATCGACGGGGCTGGACCCGCATGATGCGGGTGGGGACCTCTGGCTGGCAGTACGCCGACTGGCGCGGGGTGCTGTACCCACCCGGTGTGCCCCAGCGTCTGTGGCTGGAGCGGTACGGCGAGAGCTTCGAGACCGTCGAGAACAACAACACCTTCTACCGGCTGCCGACCCGCCAGACCTTCGAGAGCTGGAAGGACCGCACCCCTGACACGTTCGTCATGGCCGTCAAGGCGAGCCGCTTCCTCACTCACGTCAAACGGCTGAGGGATCCCGAGGAGCCGGTCGGACGCCTGATGGCGGCGGCCGGCGGCCTGGGGGCCAAGCTCGGGCCGGTCCTGCTGCAGCTACCGCCGACGCTGACGGCCGATCCCGGACTGCTCGGCGCGTGCCTGGACTGCTTCCCCGCCCATGTGCGGGTCGCCGTCGAGCCGCGGCACGCGTCCTGGTGGAGCGACGCCGTCCGCGAGGTGCTGTCGGCGCACGGCGCGGCCCTGTGCTGGGCCGACCGCCTCGGCCGCCCGCTGACACCGCTGTGGCGGACCGCCGACTGGGGTTACCTGCGCTTCCACGAGGGCGCCGCCGATCCCCGGCCGGCCTACGGCGACGGCGCCTTCCGTTCCTGGCTGCGCCGGCTGGGCGGGACGTGGGACGAGCGCTGCGAGGTGTACGTGTACTTCAACAACGATCCGGGCGGCGCCGCGGTCCGTGACGCCGCCCGGTACGCGGGACTCGCGCGCGCCGAGGGATGGCCCGTGAGCCGCACGCCCTCCGGGGTCTAGGGACGCCGGAGCACCCGGCCGGGACCCGGGGACGCCGGAGCGCCCGGCCGGGACCCGGGCACGCCGGGCGGCGGCCGGCCCCGGCGGGTCACCGCGACGGACCGGGCGGCCTCTCCGGTGGGTCACCGTAACGGACCGATGACCTCCTCGGCGGGTCAGGCGCCGGTCTGGGCCCGGACCATCCGCGAATACAGCCCGCGCCGGTCGCCGAGCAGGTCCAGGCGGGTGCCGTGCTCCACCACCCGGCCGCCGTCCAGGGCCACGACGGTGTCGAAGGATTCGAGCACGCCGAACCTGTGAGTGATCATCACGGTGGTCCGTCCCGCCCGTTCGGCCAGCACCGCCTCGACGACCTCCGACTCGGTCAGCGGGTCGAGGGCGGAGGTCGCCTCGTCCAGCACGAGCACGGGCGTGTCGGCCAGGAGCGCGCGGGCCAGGGCGACGCGCTGCCGCTCGCCGCCGGACAGCAGCGCCCCCCGCTCGCCCACGAGCGAGTCGTAGCCGTCCGGGAGCGCGGTGATCCGCTCGTGGATCCGGGTGATCCGGCACACGCGCACGAGGTCGTCCATCGCGGCGCCGGGAGCGGCGTATCTGAGGTTGTCGGCGACCGACCCCTGCAGGAGGAAGGGGTCCTGGGTGGCGATGCAGATCCGCCCCGGCAGCGGTGCCCTGATCTCCTCGCCGTCGATCGCCACCGAGCCCTCGGTGGGCGGGTGCAGCCCGGCGATCAGGTGGCCGAGCGTCGTCTTGCCCGAGCCGCTCGGGCCGACGACCAGCGTGGCGGAGGCGGCGGGGATGCCGAGGCTCACGCCGTACAGGGCGGGACGGTCCTCCTCGGCCGCGCCCGGGTAGCGGAAACCGGCCCCGCGGACGGCGAGCGCGCCGGGGCCGGAGGCGGGGCTCCGCCGCTGACCCGGTCCGGGCTCCGGCTCGGGCTCCGGCTCCGGCTCCGGCTCGGGACGGAGGTCGAGGTAGTCGAAGACCCGCTCGAAGGCGCCCAGGGCGGAGCGGAACTCGGTGACGATGTGCAGGATCTGCCACAGGGGCTGGTAGAGCCTTGCCTGCAGCACGGTGAAGGCGGCCAGCGTGCCCGGGGTGATCCCGTCGGTCAGCCCGGCCGCCACGAACACCAGGTAGGGGGTCAGCACGAAGAAGACGTGCCCCACGCTCATCACCCACTGGGCCACCATCCCGGCGCGCACCCCGAGCCGCGCCAGCCGCTCGCTCTCCGCGGCGAACCCGGCGGCCTCGTCGTCACGCCTGCCGTGGACCCTGGCCAGGGTGACACCGCCCAGGGACAGGCGCTCGGCGACGATGGAGGACAGCTCCGCCCGGGCGCGCTGGCTGACGGCCGACAGGTTCTCGAGCGCCCGCCCCGACCGGGAGGCCACCAGGAGGACCAGCGGCGCGAGGACCAGGGCGACGCCCGCGAGCGCCGGTGACAGGGCGGCCATCGCCCCGGCCGCGACCACGGATCCGGTGACGCCGGAGAGCATGCCGGGCAGGGTGTCCTTGACCGCGTACTCGATCTGCGCGGTGTCGCCGGCCAGCCGCGACTGGATCTCGCCGCCCCGCTCGGTGGCGAAGAAGGACAGCGGCATGCGCTGGAGGCGGCCGAACATCTCCGTGCGGAGCCCGTGCACCACGCGCTGCGCGACGCGGGCCGACAGCCACGTCTGCCCGAGGTCCACCACGCCCACCGCGCAGGCGACGGCCGCGGCCAGCCCGGCGATCAGGGCGAGCAGCGGCAGGTCGGGGCCGCCCGGCCCGAACAGCGCCCGGTCGAAGACCTCCCGGGTCAGCAGTGGGACGGCGGCGTTCAGGGCGGAGTAGGCCGCGATGAGCACGACGACGGCACAGATCGCGGCTCTGTACGGGGTGAACAGCCGCACGACCCTGCGCCGGGTCCCTAGGGCGGGAGAGGTCTCCGGAGCGGAGGGGGGACGATCGCGCACGGCCGCACCTGTCCTTGCCTGGTGATCGAACAGGCCCCGCCCGCCGTCTCCGGGCGGGCGGGGCCTTCACGTCAGTCGCCGGTCACCTCAGTTGTCGGTGCAACCGAAGTGCTTGATGCAGTGGGTCAGCCGGAGCGCCTCGGTGGCGGCCGGCTCGATCTCCTGAAGAGCCTGCAGGTCCTCAACGTCGAAGGACATGGTCTTTCCCTCCTGTGCATCACGGGGCCGCCTCTTTACGGCCCGCTCTTTCCTTCATCGCCGTCCCGTCGCAGACGGCGAGCATTGGGGCGTCGCCGGGCATCCACAGCCGGGGATGCCGGTGGCGCAGCCGGAGGAGGAAGGCGACGGTGCCCGCCGTACCTCCGAGGAAGGTCGGCGCCGAGCCGCCGTCGTGGTCGGGGACCAGCAGCCGGCCGGACCGGTCGACCGCCCTGGTCTCCAGGCAGGCGGCCAGGTCCAGCGCCCACCGGTGGTAGCGGTCCTCACCGGTGAGGTCGGCCATGTCGAGCAGGAACTCGCCGTCGCCGGACAGCCCGTGGCACGGCACCGGGCCCGACTGCCACCGGGTGCGGTGCACGGCCGCCGCCGCCCCGCGCGCGAGCTCCAGGGCGAGCGGGTCGCCGGTGGCCTGCCAGTGCCTCACCAGGAACGAGCCGATCCCGGAGGATCCGTTGCACCAGTACGGCCGGCGCGGGCGGACCGTCTCCAGGTCGCCGCGTAAGGTCGGCCACCAGGCGGTGTCCCCGTCGACGTCCGCGTGCGCGTAGAGGGCGCGGGCGATCTCGTGCGTGGTCGCCGTCCAGTCGGGCCGGTCCAGGGCCCGGCCGGCGTGCAGCAGCGCGGTCCCGATCCCGGCGATGCCGTGGGCGTAGCCGAAGTGGTTGGCTCCGGCGAGGCCGGAGTCGAACGTCTCCGGCGTCGGCCACTGCGGGTGCCCGTCCAGATACGACCGGGCGCCGTGCAGGTTCCCGAACGTCTCGGCGGCCTGTTCCCGCAGCGCCGGATCACCCGATCGCAGCGCGACGCGCAGGACCGCCATGCCGCATCCGGCCAGCCCGTGCGTCACGTCCGGGCTGGGGTGGTCGGTCGGCAGCAGACTCGCCATCCGCACCGCGGACCGGGCCAGCCCGGCGTCGCCGAGGGCCGTCGCGGCGTCGTACAGCGCCCACACCGCGCCGGAGCGTCCGAAGTAGAGGCCGGGCCGCCAGACGTCCTCCTCCTCCAGCCGCCGCAGCAGCCGGTGGGAGAGCCCGGCGACCGCGCCGGCCGCCTCCGGCGCGGGCATGGCCGATGTCAGGACGGCGAGGATGCCCGCCGCGCCGCCGTGCACCGAACACGGGTCCGGCTCGGCCTCGCCGGAGGCGTCCGGCTGCGACAGCAGGCCGCCGTCCCGCGTGTCCACCGCCTCCACCAGGTGCGCGATCCCGTCGTCGATCAGCCGGTCGATCCGGCTGGGCGGCCGGGCCGCGCCCTGCTCGGAGGCGCGTTCGGAGGCGCGTTCGGAGGCGCGTGAGGGGCCGGAGCGCGCGGGGACGGGCGCGGAACCCGACCGCTCGGAAGCGAGGGCCTGCTCAGGGACGGGCGCGGAACCCGACCGCTCGGAAACGACGGCCGGCTCAGGGACGGACACGGAACCCGACCGCTCGGAAGCGAGGGCGGCGAGGAAGCGCTCGCACCGCTCCAGCGGCCAGCGCCGCTCCGGCTCCGCCGCCAGCAGCCCCTCCGCCAGCGGCCGCAGCAGGGCCAGCGTGGGGTTGGCGGCGGCCACCGCCGCGACCCGGCCGAGGCCCGGCGGGTCCAGGTGGGCGCCGACAGCCAGGAAGTACACCATCGCGCCGAGGCTGTAGAGGTCGGCGCTGCCGTCCGGCGCGGACCGGGGCTGCCCGATGTGATCGGTCAGCTCCGGCGCGAGATAGCCCGGGGTCCCGGCCACCATGACGGTGGCGCCCGGCACGGCCGCGTGCTCCAGGTCGATGAGCCGGAGTCCGCCGTCGGGCAGCAGCATCACGTTGCCCGGCGACAGGTCCCCGAACACGTGGCCGCGGCCGTGCACCGCCTTCAGCAGCCCGACCAGTCCCCCGACGACGGGCAGCACGTCCGCCGCCCCGTTGCCGAACCCGTCGTCGCCCAGCGGACCGGCGTTCCCGTCGGACCAGCGCTGCAGCGTGATCCCCGGCACGGACTCCTCGACGAGGAAGACGTGCCCGCCCTGCTCGAAGAAGTCCACCACGGCGGGCACCGCTCCGGTCCCCGCGAGCGCCTCCAGGCAGGAACGCTCCGTCGCCACCCGGTCCCGGGCGTCCTTGCCGCGCAGGTCGGCGCAGGCGTGCGGGCGGCCCTCCTTGACGACCACCTCGCGCCCGGTCTTGGTGTCCTCGGCGAGATACACCCCGCCCCGGTTGGCATGCCGTACGGCCCGGCGGACGACGAAGCGGCCGTTCAGCATGACCGCGGCCGTCCCGGGGCGCCGCTCCGGCGCGGGATCGTCGAACGGGCAGGTGGCGAACGGCGGCGGGGAGAAACGCGGCCGCCGCTCGTCGAGGACGAGCCGGCCCTCCGGCGAGCGCAGCCGGATCTCGTAGAAACCGTCGTTGCCGAGCACCCGGTGCCCACCGAAAGCGCCGTAGCGATAATGCACGATCCCGCCCGGTCGGTAAGGGCGGTCGGAGAGGATCACGGGCCCGGGAAGGCCCCGGGTGGCCTCGTCGAGAACGGCGGCCAGGCGCACCGATTCCGCGTCGTCGCACGGATAGACGGTGACGAACTTCCCGGCCTGCGCACGGCTGCAGTGCGGTTCGAGGAATTTCCAGTAGTCGCTCAGCCGGGCGGGGAACTTGAAGGCGCAGCCGGCTTCGACCAGCACCCGCGAGACACGGGAGAGGACCACGGGGGCGGAGAGCATCGTCGCCGAGACGTGCAGCTTCCACCCCTGGTCAGGGAGGGCGCAGGGGTCCGGCGCGACCTTGCACCAGAGGGCGTCCTCGGCGATCGACCAGCCCTGCGCACCGGCGCGTCCGAGCTCGGCGGTCACGATGTCGCGCAGGATGGCCGGGTCCGTCGAATACGTTCTCACGTGCGCTCACCCCCGGTCCGTCGTGGCTGTTTCCGGCTGGACAAGAGATTGGCGGACGGCTCTTGTAAAAGGTTGGAGATTTAATTGCACACGAGGTGAAGGCGCGTTTGTTCCGGCGAAAAAAATCTTCCCGCCAAAATGGCCATGTCATTATCGGATTTGTGCTCACACCCGGCGGCGCCCCGCCCGCCTCAGCGCCCCCGTTCAGCCCGTCGCCCTCGCCCGGCCCACCCTCACCATCCGCCCCGTCCCCACCTCTCGCAGGCCGCACGGGAGGGCGGGACCGGACGGTGCGGACACGGGGCCGGAGGTCAGGAATAATCCGGCCGTCACGGTGTTGAGGGTAGTTGAAAGTTAAATGATATGAGGAAGGTGGGAACGATGCAGTTCGGGATCTTCACCGTGGGCGATGTCACCACAGACCCCACCACCGGCCGGACGCCGACCGAGCACGAGCGGATCAAGGCGATGGTCACCATCGCGCTCAAGGCGGAAGAGGTCGGGCTGGACGTCTTCGCCACCGGCGAGCACCACAACCCGCCCTTCGTGCCGTCGTCGCCGACGACCATGCTCGGCTACATCGCGGCCCGGACCGAGCGGCTCATCCTCTCCACCTCCACGACCCTGATCACCACCAACGACCCGGTCAAGATCGCCGAGGACTACGCGATGCTCCAGCATCTGGCCGGCGGGCGCGTCGACCTGATGATGGGCCGCGGCAACACCGGGCCGGTCTACCCCTGGTTCGGGCAGGACATCCGTCAGGGCATCCCGCTGGCGATCGAGAACTACGCGCTGCTGCACCGGCTGTGGCGCGAGGACGTGGTGGACTGGGAAGGCCGCTTCCGCACTCCCCTGCAGTCCTTCACCTCGACCCCCCGCCCGCTGGACGGGGTGCCGCCGTTCGTCTGGCACGGCTCGATCCGCAGCCCCGAGATCGCCGAGCAGGCCGCCTACTACGGCGACGGATTCTTCGCCAACAACATCTTCTGGCCCAAGGAGCACTTCATCCGCCTGATCGAGCTCTACCGCGAGCGCTTCGCCCACTACGGGCACGGCACTCCGGAGCAGGCCATCGTCGGGCTCGGCGGCCAGGTGTTCATGCGGAAGAACTCCCAGGACGCCGTGCGCGAGTTCCGTCCCTACTTCGACAACGCGCCCGTCTACGGCCACGGCCCCTCGCTGGAGGAGTTCACCGACCAGACGCCGCTCACGGTGGGCAGCCCGCAGCAGGTCATCGACAGGACCCTGACCTTCCGGGACTCCTTCGGCGACTACCAGCGCCAGCTGTTCCTGATGGACCACGCCGGCCTGCCGCTGAAGACCGTGCTGGAGCAGCTCGACATCCTCGGCGAGGAGGTCGTGCCGGTGCTCCGCAAGGAGTTCGCGGCCGGCCGGCCGGCCCAGGTGCCGGACGGCCCCACCCACGGGGCCCTCGTCGCCCGCCGCGCCGCCGAGGCGGCCGGGGAGCCGTCCCTCCCCGCCGGCTCCCCGGCCTGACCGGCCCACGCTCGCAACCCGCGCGCCCCCGTGGAACCCGCGCACACCATGAAGGAGAGTAGATGAAGCCCCTGAAGCTCGTGGCGGTCTCGGCCGGCCTCAGCCAGCCCTCGTCGACACGCCTGCTGGCCGACCGCCTGGCCGAGGCGGCCGGGCGGCATCTGGCGGAGGAGCGCGCGGCCGAGGTGCGCGTGGTCGAACTGCGCGACCTCGCCACCGACATCGCCAACAACATGGTGACCGGGTTCCCCGGCACCGCGCTGCGTGAAGCGATCGAGGCGGTGACGGAGGCGGACGGCCTCATCGCCGTGACGCCGATCTTCACCGCCTCCTACAGCGGCCTGTTCAAGTCGTTCTTCGACGTGATCGACAACACCGCGCTCACCGGCAAGCCCGTGCTCGTCGCGGCGACCGGCGGCACGGCGCGGCACTCCCTCGCCCTTGAGCACGCCCTGCGCCCGCTCTTCGTCTACCTGCGCGCGATCGTCGTGCCCACCGCCGTCTACGCCGCCTCCGAGGACTGGGGCACGGGCGGGGACACGCGCACCGACGACCTCGCCGCCCGCATCACCCGCGCGGCCGGGGAACTGGCCGACCTGATGCTGCGCCGCCCGGCGACCGCCGGGCGGGCCGGCAGCGGACAGACCGGCGCCGGGCGGGTGGACGCCGTCATCCCGTTCGAGCAGCAGCTCGCGGCGCTGCGCCCCTGAGCGCCCCGCGGCGGACAGCGCCCCGCCGCGGTCACGGCCGGCCCGGGTTCCGAGCAGCCGGATCCCGAGCGGTGCGGGTCCCGAGCGGTGCGGGTCCCGACCGGTGCGGTTGTCAACCGGCCCGGATCCCGAGCGGTGCGGGTCCCGAGCAGCATGGTTGTCAACCGATACAGGCCCCGAGCAGCACGGATCCCGAGCAGCGCGAGGTTCCGGCCGGCGCTACAGCGCCTGGAGGAACCTCGCGGCGATCGGCGCCGCCGCCCTGCCGCCGCTGCCGCCGTTCTGCACGAACACCGCGAAGGCCAGGGAGTCGCGGTAGCCGATGAACCAGGCGTGGGCCTGCGCGCCGCCGACCTCCGCGGTGCCCGTCTTGCCGGCGGTGCCCGGCGGGAGGCCGGCCTGGGCGGCCGTGCCCTGGGTGACCACGGCTCCCATCATCGCGCGCAGGCCGGCGACCACGCCTCCGTCCAGCGGCACCGGCGCCGGCAGATCGGCGGAGGGCTCGGCGGTCATGACCGCCGGTCTCCAGACGCCGCTCGCGACCGCCGCGGCGACCTCGGCCATGCAGAGCGGGCTGGCCTGTACCGAGTTCTGGCCGATGGCGTCGGAGCCCAGCTCGTTCAGGTCCCCGGACGGCCGGATCCGGCAGAAGCTCAGGCCGGGCTTCTCCCGGAACCCGAACCGGTCGGCGGCCTCGGCGCGCAGCCGGTCGTCGCGCAGCCGGTCGTAAGTCTGCTGGACGAAGGTGGTGTTGCAGGAGAGCGCGAAAGCCGTGGCGAGGGACACCGTCCCGTGATCGGCGCGGTCGTCGTTGGTGAAGCTCCTGGCGTTCGGGATGGTGTAGGAGGCCGGGCAGGTGACCGGCGAGTCCGGGGTCAGCCCGGTGCCGAGCAGCGCGGCGGCGGTCACCACCTTGAACGTCGAGCCGGGCGGGTAGAGGCCGTTGAACGCCCGCTTGCCGCCCAGAGTGTCCGCCACCGCCCGGACCTGGGCGGTCTGGAGGTCGAGGGCCACGATCGCGGCCGGGTTTCCCAGCCCGTCCAGGGCCCGGGCGGCGGCGGCCTGCACGGGCTGGGAGATCGTGCTCCGCGCCTCCGTGGGCGGCGGGGCCGGAGAGGCCAGCAGCACCCGGCCCGAGGGGGCCTCCTCCAGCACCAGGACGGCCGCCGTGTCGTCCAGACCGGTGACGTAGTCGCCTGCCCTGCTGTCGCGGGGGAACGGCAGCCCCTCGCGGGTGAGCACGGCCGGACGGCGGACCCTGCCCTCCCGGAGCCGCAGGCTCCCGCCGTTCTTGAGGGAGGGGTGCAGCGTCTCGGACGACCAGAGCACCTTCCAGGCGCCGGAGCGCAGCGCCAGGCGCAGGACCGCGGAGAACTCCCACCGGCCCAGCCCTGTCACCTCCCGCACCCCCCGGAAGGCGACCTCGGCCGCCTCCCCGCCCTGGCGGCGCAGCTCGCCGGGGGCGATGGACAGCGACGCGACCCGCAGCTCGGCGTCGAAACGCCGGTGCCGCTCGGCGAAGTCGGCCGGCAGATCGGCGACCAGGCCGCTCATCGAGGGGAAGTCGCCGGCCTGCCAGGCGGCGAAGTATCTCGCCGCGGCCGGTTCGGGGCCGTCCGGCGGAGGCGGCGCCGGAGTGGACGTGGGCGGGGCCGACGGCACGAGAGGGGGGAGCGGCGGCGGGGTGGACGGTACGGCGGCGGGCGGGGGCGCCGAGGTGAGCGGCACGGCGGGGGCGGGCGTCAGGGACGACGGCTGCCCGGCCCTCCCCTCGGCGAGCCCGGGCCGCCGGGGCGGCGAGGCCATCACGGCGTCCGGTATGGTCACCAGCCCGTACGCCCCGACAGCGATGATCGCCACTATCGTGACGGCCAGCCCGAGGAGCCACCGCCTGTTCATCCCGTGATACCCCCTTGATCCCCCTTGATCCCCACGGCTGTATATCAGCGGCCGAGCGGGCGGGCCAGGTCCACATCCGGCCAAGCACGGCCCGGCCGGGACGGAGCGCCGGCGCGGGAGAACAGGTCCCGGGAACGGGTCGGGGACCGCCCGCATCCTTCTCTCCGCAGCTTTTGATCTTGCTCCGGCAACGGACCCGTCCGCGCGAACGTGGAACGCGAGGCTCGTGACCTGATCGGAGGCCGTGTCGAGCACGGCCTCGGGACAGGGGTTACAAAGGGCGACGGCCGACGTGATGATCGTCGCCAACCACCGGCCGGCCCTGACCGACGAGGAACCGGCCGCGATCGAGCGGGCGGTGCCGGCCTCCGCGGTCGCCGGGGACCGCGGCAAGGCCACCGGCCGGCAGGTGCTGCTCACCGAGCCCAGCAAGTGGGGCCAGCGGCTGAGCGTGATCGAC
>NZ_JBSFPS010000131.1:0-26298 GCF_053588315.1 Streptosporangium sp. NPDC003464
TTTCTGCACCACCCCCGTCACCCGCCCGGCGCCGCCCCCGCGGCGCTGGGCCGGGTTCAGCCGGCCCAGCGGGTCGCCCAGCCGCCGGGTCACCCTCATCCCCGCCCCCTCCCCCTCATGCTGGAGATCAGATGCCTCAGCGCCTGCCGCATGTCGGATCCCGCCTCGACGCAGTCGTGGTATTTCCCGCGCCGCGGCGGGGAACGGTCGCAGCCGTTGTCGCCGAGGGCCAGGACGTGGAGGGCGGTGACGTGGGGCGCGCGGGCGAGCGTCCTGCCGATGCTCTCCCCGGGCCGCTCGTTGTCGAAGACGCCCCCGTCGGTCACGACGACGAGGGCCCGCCCGGGTGATCCGGCCCGCCTGTCAAGATCCATGATCATGTCCGATACGGGGGCGTCCGAGCCGCGCCCCACCGTGCCGATGACGCTCTTGGTGAGCTGGTCGAACTCCGCACGGCTCACCGACGACCGGAGCTCCCTGATCCGGGTCCTGCCGCCGACCCGGGAGAAGGCGCTCAGCGTGAGGTCGTCGCGCGGGGTGATCACCGGCTTGACGTCGGGGAAGGTCTCGCGCAGCCGTACGAGCAGGGAGCGGGGCGGGGCGGCCATCGACCCGGACACGTCGAGGGCGATCTCGGCGTCGAGGCGGGGGAGGAGGTCGAAGAACCGGTTCTGGGCCTGTCTCAACTGCCCCGGATCGCGCACCGCCGGCCCGGACGCCGGGCCGCCTGCGGCCCCCTCGCCGAACAGCGGGTGGGCGACCAGCCAGTCGCGCAGCAGGGCGAGCGCCGCCGCGCGCTCGTCGCTCCGCTCGTCCGGCCAGTCGATCGTGACGAACGGGTAGTCCAGCCTGGAGAGGCCGGGAGAGGAGAACTCGCGGAGCTTGTCCCGGCCGCTCGACGCGCTCTCCGGGCAGCCGGTGCCGTTCAGCCTTCCGCTGTTGTAGTCCGTCAGGCTGTGCAGCGGGACCAGCAGGGCCGTGCGCTGGGCGAGATCCTCGCCCCCGGGGCCGTGGCCGGCGCTCTTGAACTGGCAGAGCAGGGAGCTGACGCTCTCGGCGACGATCCCCGGCCGCTCCCGGTCCACCACGTCGTCGAAGGAGCGCAGGTCGGCGACCGCGACGAGCCCGGCGGTGGAGAGTTCGGGCTGCGGGTAGCTCACCGACATGCCGAAGCCCGAGCGGATGGCCTCCCACAGGCTCTGGAGACTGTGGTCGCCGGGCCGCTGGGCGGGGAGTCGCTCCCTGAGCGCCTCGGCACGCCCGCTGATCATGCCGATCACCAGGCGGTCGGAGGCGACCGACGGGCCGATGTGGAGCGTGGCGCCGTCCGCCTTCGCGTCGCCGGAGACGAGCCCGGCCTCACCGGTGCTGGTGGCGACCCAGGCGTCGGCCCGCGGGCCGTAGAGGCGGCGGAACGGCTCGTCCCCCTCCTGCCGCACGTCGTCGCGGTACCAGTTGTCGCCGAACGCGTAGGCGAGCTCGCCGATCGACGGCGCGACCCCCACCGAGATCGCGTACGGCGCGCAGCCGTCCACCAGCCTGCCCCGGACGAACAGGGCGGCGCTCTCGCGCAGGGCGAGGACGTTCTCCGGGGCGGTGATGACCCGCAGTTCGAGCGGCCGCGCGCAGTCGGGGGGCCAGATCCTGTCACTCAGCCACGTTCCGCCCCGGACCACCCCCCAGGGGACCATGACGAGGGCCGCCCCGACGAGGACCCCGACATAACCGGCCGACAGTTTCAGCACGGACCTCTCCAGCCACTGCCGCCCCCGGCCCGGCGGCCGGTCCCGGCGGCCGGGCCGCGGGCTTCTCGCGGCGCGGCGGCGCGGGACGAGCCGTTTCACCGGCGCCGGCAGCCGGCGGAGCGACCCGGCGGAGTCTCCCAGGGCCAGGAAGACGGCCCCGGCCAGGCCGACCACCGCGCAGCCGAGCAGGGTGAGCCCCGTGCCCAGCGCCCGCGCCCCCTCCACCAGCACCGTGAACAGGGCCGTGACGCCGCCGCCGATCAGGGAGTGGGCCGCGATCTCCCGGAGTCTCGCGGGAGTGACGCCGGGCGGGTCCCTGTCCGGTCCCTGCGGGTCTCCGCCCGGCGGGGAGGAGGCGGACATGGGAACCACCGCCCGTTCGACGATCTCGACGAGGAATCCGGCAGGGGCGGGGACGAGATGCGGCCGTCCCTCGTCCCTGGAATCGCGTTAAATCCTAATAGCCATATTCCCCGAGTGCGGGGGACAGCGGATTTTCATCCGCCCTTTTCGGAGCACCGTAACTCGCCGGAGACAGTCGCGAGTTTTATGCTCACCTATATATGAGTATTTGACGGCATAAAAAGCACGGAAGCGGACCGCCGGGGTCCGCCACCCGCCCACCGGGGCGGACGGCGCCGGCCGCGATGTCCGCCGCCGTGCGGGACGCCCGGCCGGCTTGAACTCGCGGCGGTGAGTGCAGTATCAGATGATCCGGGCAGTCCGTCGCCCGGTGCCCGGCCCCCGCCGGCCGCCGCGACAACGACATCCGAAGGAGATCACATGGATATCATCGACCCCGCCGTGAGCGACTACCTGCTCTCCCACTGCACGCCCGCCGACGACCTGCTGCGCGAGCTGGCCGCCGAGACGCGGGAGGCGTTCCCCGGCTCCGCGGGCATGCAGATCTCCCACGACGAGGGCGAGTTCCTCACCATGCTGGTCCGGTTGGTGGGCGCGCGGCAGGCCGTCGAGGTGGGGGTGTTCACCGGATACTCGTCGATCTGCATCGCCCGGGGCCTGCCCAAGGACGGCCGTCTCCTCGCGTGCGACGTCAGCGAGGAGTGGACCTCGATCGCCCGGCGTTACTGGGAGCGGGCCGGTCTCACCGACCGGATCGACCTGCGGATCGCCCCGGCGATCGAGACCCTGCGGGCGCTGCCGGCCGATCCGGTCATCGACTTCGCGTTCATCGACGCGGACAAGGTCGGCTACCCCCTCTACTACGAGGAGCTGGTCGTACGGCTGCGCCCCGGCGGCCTGATCGTCCTCGACAACGTGCTGCGCGCCGGCCGCGTGCTCGACCCGGCCGTCCAGGACGAGGCCGACGTGACCATGCGCCGGGTGAACGACCTCGTCGTCGCCGACGACCGCGTCGACTCGGTGATGCTGCCCGTGCGCGACGGCGTCACGCTCGCCCGCAAGCGCTGAGCGCTCCCCGCGCGGCGGGAGGGCCGGCCGGTCCGGCTCGGGCAGGTCCGGCCTGGCCGGGCGTTCCCCGCCGGGCGGGAGGGCCGATCGCGCGCCTTCCACCCGCGCGGGCCCTCCATCCGCGCGGGCGGAAGGCACGGCGGGCGTCAGTGGCGCCGCAGCGCCCGGGGCCGGTTCGGGACGGACCCGTTCTCCTCTCCCGGACGGCGGGCGAAGCCGGCCAGCAGCACCAGGAACGCGGCCTGGGCGAGCATGCCGGGCGCGAGGGGCGGCGTGGGGCCCACCGTCTTGGTGAGGGCGTACCACCAGCGGGTGACTGAGGGGAGGGTCTCCCAGGCGCCGGCGTACCGCTGGTCGAGGAAGCCCGCCTCGTAGTTGGCGGCCACGTGGACGTAGACGCCGAACAGCGCCACCGGCAGGACGACCGACGCGAGCACCCGGGCCACGGTGACCGCTTCCGCGGGCCCCCGGAGGGCGAGGAGTGTCACCGCGACCGCGAGAAGGGCCAGCGCCCCCCAGGGGAGCAGCTGCTGCCAGGTGTGCCAGTGCCGTTCGGTGGCCAGCTCGAAGGCAGTGCCGAGGACGCTCAGCGCGGACAGGCCGATGAGACCGCGGCGCAACAGCGTGTGGCCGGCGTTCACGGCTTCAACGCCGAGACGATCTTGTCGACCGTCTCCTGCCCCGGGTTGTATTTGGCGAGGTTCTCGCGGAGCGAGGTGAGGTCGGCGTCATCGGCGGCGTAGGGCCGGTATTCGATGACCTCCTCCGCCCACCTTTCGGGGTTGGAGACGCCGGCGGCTCTGAGCGCGGCGATGATCTCGTCCTTGCTCGCTGTGTTCGCCGAGACCTTCTCGGTCCGGGGCCGGCCGCCGGCGGCCGTGGTGGGGCTCGTCGCGGGGCTCGTCGCGGTGGCCGGGGCGGTGGCCGGGGCGGACGTCTGGGACGCCTGCTCCGACGGTGATCCGCCGCAGGCGGTGAGCGCGGCGAAGGCGGCCAGTGCCGCCAGAGCCGACTTCGTTGTCGCTGGTCTCACTTTGATCCGTCCAGTCTGGAGTCTTGCCGGTCGCCTCCAGATTGGCCACGGCGTCTCAGCCAAAGCTCTGCGGGACATGAAAATCACCTGAAAATGGAGCTGCCGTGGCCCGATGAATACGCCGGGACCACCGAGCCCGGCATGGGGCGGCCCGCACGACCGCTCACCACACGGCCACTCCCCGTGCGACCGTTCCCCCCGCACGCCACCGCCCGTGAGCCGCCCGCGGCCCCGGCATGGGGCGGCCCGCACGACCGCTCACCACACGGCCACTCCCCGTGCGACCGCTCCCCCGCACCTCACCGCCCGTGGGACGACCGCCCGGGGCCGACCACCCGGCCCCCGGCGCGTGGTCGGCCCCCGATATCCCGGCCGCGCCCCGCGACGGCCCCGCGGCGGCCGTGGCGGCGCGCCGCCGGAGCCGCCGCGGGGCGCGGTTCAGGCGTCCGGTCACGGATTCAGGCGTCCGGGCGGGGTCCGGACGTTCGGGTGTTCAGGCGGGCTTGCCGTCGGTCCAGCCGGTCTCCAGGACGACCTGGGAGTTCCACCTGGTGCCCGGCGCGAAGCCGGCCTGGTGGCCGCCCGGCCGGACCACGATGTTCTCGCTGGCCAGCGCCCGCCCGGTCGCCTCGTCGAAGATCAGGCGCCGCTGCAGGATCGCGCCGTCCTCCTCGCTGTCCCCCTTCACCTTGGTCCGCTCCTCGATCGCGACAGCGGTGCCGGTGCGGCCCTCCGCGTCGGTGACGTCACCGACGACCTCGATGCTCTCGAGGTCGGCGAGCATCCGGAAGGCCGCGCCGCGCACCTGCGGGGTGACCGGCATGTCCATGATCAGCCCGACGGTGACGGCGAACAGCCAGGCGTCCGACGACATCGGGGCGTCCGACTCGGTGTCGTGCCCGCTGTAGGAGCGCAGCAGCCAGGCCTTGAGGTCGCCCGGCTCCGACGGCAGGCCGCGCAGGTCCTTCATGGTGACGTTCCGGCCCAGCCAGAACACCTTGTCCCCATCGACCAGGGGGGCGTGGCTGTCCTCCACCTTCCCCGGCTCGGTCTGCAGGGCCAGCTTGGCCCTCCGCTTGCCCGGCATCGTGACGGGGATCTCCGTGGGGGAGCCGGCCTGCCTCCAGGCCGCCTCGTCCTGCGGCCCCACGGGCCGCGCCCCGAGGGACTGCGTCCGGCTCCACTGGTCCCCACCGGTCGCGGACGGGGTCCAGCCCTCGATCCGCTGCCGGTCCATGACGACGTAGTCCGCGTCCGCGGCCTTGAACAGGGTCCGGCTCACCGACACCGTGTGCCAGTAGGCGCCCGCCCTGTCCGGCTGGCGGGCCGCCCTGTGGGCGGCGGCCAGCAGGACGTCTCGCGCGGAGAGCCGGATCTGCCGCTCCGGGGTCGCCGGGGCGCCGGCCTCCCAGGTGCTCTCCGGCGCGGCGGGGGCGGGCGCGCGCGGAGCCGTCCCGCCGGTCCCGGAGACCATGACGGCCACCGCGGTCACGGCCGCGGCCGCCCCGGCGAGGCTGAAACTCCACAGCGGCCGTACGGCCCTGCGCCTGCTGCGCGCCGGCCGGGCCTGCGCCATGGCGTAGGAGAGCTCGGCGGTCCTGGTGCGCTCGTCGACCGGGGTGTCTCCCAGGTGCGCGGGGCGTGCGGCCCGCAGCTGATCGATGGGGTTCATGACCACTCCTCGCTGAGATTCCTCACCCGGGGCCGGGACCGCGTGGCGGTCTCCATCTCCTGCTTGAGCCGCCTGCGCGCGCGGTGCAGCCGTACGCGGAAGGCGGCCTGGGAGCAGCCGACGACGCCGGCCGCCTCGCGAGGGGACAGCCCCTGCCAGGCGGTCAGGATCAGGATCTCCCGGTCGCCGTCGGGCAGCTCGGTCAGCGCCTTGAGCACGCCGAGCCGCTCGGCGACCTGCTCGGCGACGTCCTCCTCGACCCAGGCCCGCAGCTCGGCGCCGAGCGACTCCCGGCGGATCTCCGCCCGGATGTTGTCGCGCAGCACGTTGCGGGCCACTCCGAGGAGCCATGGCAGAGCCGGCTCCGGCACGTCGTCCAGCCGCCGCCAGGCGATCGCGAACGTCTCGCTCACCACCTCGTCCGCCACCTGCCGCCCCGCGCGACTGACCACGTAGGCCCACACGCGCTGCCGGCATCCGTCGTACATGCTGGTGAACCGGTGTGAATCGTCCGTCACCGCCCCGTCCCCTCCGTCCGGGTGTGTTCTTCTGACATCGGGAAGTGGTCGGGGCCGCCCCATTGTTACAGGCCCTTTTGTCACAGGCTCTCTGGATACCTCCCACACCTCTCCCCCACCGCCCCCACCACCGCCCCCACCGCCCCCGGGCGGCGGACACCGGCGGGCGCCGCGGAGGAACGCTCGGGCGCCACGGAGGAACGCCGTGGAGGAGCCGTGGAGGAAAGGAGAGAAGCCACCATGCCGGACGGGTCAGTCGCGGGGTGGGACGCCGGTGACGTCTCCAGCGATCACTTGACACATAAAAGGCATTAAAGTGATCAGAACGGCTTTTATGGCGCATATCCGTTTCCACGCGGGAGCCTCCATACCCCGGAGAGATCCCACGCGGAAACGGCATTCCGCGAAAAGCCGTCCGCGACGGGAAACGGCGGGCGCACGGCGATGGCGGACGGCCTCCCGGCTGCCACCGGGGCGCCGACGACCACCCCGACCTCGACCGACGGGCGGGGCGGCCGCCCACGGGGCCCCACGACGGCCGTCCCCCTCCCCGGCCGGAGAACACCATCCGTAATTCCGATAACCGGGAAACGCGGCCCCGCGATCAGGTAACGTAAACCTCGGCAGGAATGAAAGGGAGCCTCCGGTGACCGTAAAAGGCGCCGGAGGCTCCCCTGCTCAAGGCATGCCGGCACGGCCATTCCACGCGGACTCTTCGGAATGCCGGAAATGCCGGTCATCTCATTCATATAAGGACCACACCGGCACCTCACCGGCGGTCCGCCGGACGGGCGAGGAGATCGCCGCGGCCCGGCGGAGGTCATCGCACGGCGATCGCCGGAATCCGGCGGGGCCGGCACGACTGAGGGCCTGACCGCCGTCCTCGGCGGTCAGGCCCTCAGCCCGTTCCTGGTGGTGGGATCTGCGGTCAGGCCGTCATGGCGACCAGGATCCGGCGGGCGCCGGTGAACGGCTCCCGGCCGTGCGCGCACAGCATGTTGTTGATGATCATCAGGTCGCCCTGGCGCCAGGGGAAGCCGAAGGAGACCTCGTCGTAGGCGGCCTTGACGGCGTCGAGGTCGGCCGGGTCGATCGGGCTGCCGTCGGCCAGGTAGGCGTTGCGCGGCAGGTCGGCCTCGTCGTAGAGCGACAGCAGGGCCTCACGGACCTCCTCGTCCAGGCTGGTCACATGGAACAGGTTCGCCTGGTTGAACCAGACCCGCTCCCCGGTGCCCGGCTCGATCTGGTGGGAGGGCCGGTGGTGCCTGGTGCGCAGGCCGTCCTCGACCCACTCGAACGTCTGCCCGTGCCGCGCGCAGTACTCCTCGACCGCCGCCGGGTCGTCGGTCTGGAACGACTCCTGCCAGGACAGGCCGAGCCCCTCCCGGAACGCCCTGGCGTACACGACACCGTCGGCGAACCTGTCCCGCACCTCTTCGGGGATCAGCCGGAACACCGCGCGGCTGTCGGCGATCGGGGTGGCCCCGCCGGTGGCCGCGGCGGTGTCGCAGTAGAAGAACAGGTGCCCCGGCCAGGTGTCGGAGTAGGAGTTCTCGTTGTGCATCGGCAGCGGCTGGTCGGCCGGATACTCGGTGGAGGTGTAGATCGACTCGGTGACGGACGTGCGCGGGGTGGAGCGCTCGGTGTAGCGCAGCGGCTCGCCGCCGACGGCCCTGACGATCTGGTCGAACAGCCCGAGGTCGGCCGGCAGGTCGCGCAGCAGCACCGCACCGTGCTCGGCCAGGCCGGCCCGGAGCCGGTCACGGTGGGCCGTCACCCAGTCGAGGTGGTCGGTCATGTCCGGCCCGAGGGCGTAGACCACGATGGTGGTGTGGTCGTTGCCGTCCAGCCGTCCGGTGACCGGGCCGAGCTGGGCCAGGTCGGTGGGAATGACACCCGTCATGATGCGGTGGTTCCTTTCAGGCGACGTTGCCGTTCCTGCATGCCGATGAGGTCGTCGGGGAGCGAGTCGGGCACCTCGGTGTCGAAGCGCCGCAGCAGCCGGATGGTGGACGCGCAGACGGTGACCGCGGCCATCATCAGGGCGAAGACGACGTAGGTGAGGCCCACGCCTCGCCCGTCCCCGGTGCCGATGATCGCGCCGACCGAGCCGGCGAGGGCGCCGTCCGGCAGCAGCAGGGGGTTGAACAGGGAGGTGGCCACGGGCGCCAGTACGGCGAAGCCGAGCGGCAGGGTGGACCACGAGATGGCCTGGTTGAGCGCGAGCACCCGGCCGTGGAAGCGCTGCGGCACCTTGACCTGGACCAGCGTCACGTAGATGCCCTGGGAGACCGTCATCGCCATCGCCATGAGGAAGACGCCCGACACGACCACCACCAGGGACGGCCGCAGGCCCATCACCAGGCAGCCGACGGCCATCCCCAGGTTGCCCAGGAACACGCCGACCATCCGGCGCTTGCGGGGACCGCCCCACAGCGCCATCACCACGCCGCCGGCCACCGCGCCCAGCGCCTCGGCCACCGCCACCTGGGCGACCTGGTCGACCGTGCCGAAGGAGAGCGTCAGCGGGACGGTCAGCACCAGGGCGGGACCCAGGAAGACGTTGGCGACGGCGAAGTAGATCACCATGGCCCGGAACCCGCGGAGGTTCCAGGAGAAGCGCAGCCCCTCGGCGATCGCGGTGACGAGCGGCTCCTTGCGGCGGAAGCCGAGCGTGTCGGGGAAGCGGACGACCAGCAGCACCGCGAGGGCGAACAGGTAGCTCACCATGTCGAGGGCGATGATGCCGGGCAGGCCGATCGCGACGTACAGCCCGGCGCCCAGCAGGGGGGCGAACAGCATCGCGAACCCGTTGGTGAGCTGGGTCAGGCCCACCGCGTGCCCCAGATAGCGTTTGGGCACCAGCTGCGGGACCGCGGTCTGGAAGGCCAGCCGCTGGTAGGTGCCGGCCATCGAGTTGAGCGGCAGCAGCAGGTAGATGACCCACAGCTCCAGCCGGTCGGACCACAGCAGCAGCGCGATGGTGAGCTGGACCGCGCCGGCGATGCCACTGGCGGCGATCATGACGCGCCGCCGGTCGAACCGGTCGATGAGCGGGCCGGCGATGGGCAGCATCGCCACCCCGCACAGCAGCGTCAGCGCCCACAGCAGGCCGAGGTCGGCCACCGATCCCGTCCGGTCGAACAGCCACACGGGTATGGCGAAGCCGGTCAGCGCCGACCCGGTCGCCGACACCAGCTGGCCGATCGCGACGCTGAGGAACCTGCGGCTGCTCGGCTGGACGGCGGGCGGGCCCGCGTCCTGGCCGGGCTCGGCCGGGTAGTGCGTGTCGTGCAGCGCCCACCCGGCGTCCGCGCCCCGCGCGTCGACGCCGTACTCGGCGGTCTCGCGCTGGGCCATCGCCGGGTGGATGGCCGTGACGATCTCGGCCAGCTCCTCGGCCCGGTGCTTGAGGAAGAAGTGCCCGGCCTGGTCGAGCACCACCAGCCCGGTGGTCTCGGTGAGGAACTCCCACTCCCGGTACCGCTCGCTGTGGTAGTCGGTGACGGGGTCCTCGGAGCCGACCACCGAGATGATCGGGGCGGGCATCGGCTCCGGGTGCCGGTCGAGCAGCTCGGTGAAGTACTCCTCGGCCGCCCGGGAGTCGGCCCGCATGTTGCCGATGATCCGGTCTGCCTGCTCCGGGTCGAGCTCGTCGGTGTCGACGCCCATCCCCTTCAGCCAGTTGGCGTACTCGCGGTTGCTGCGCAGCTTCTCCAGCCGGGTCCGCAGCGCGCCGACGACGCCCTTGATCCTGGCGAAGGGGAACATCGCGCCGATGTAGACCGCGTCCACGTCCCGGCCGGCCTCGGTCAGCTTCCGGGCCACGCCGACCGCGATGGCGCTGCCGACGCCGCAGTGCCCGTAGAGGACCAGCGGGCCGTCGACCCGTTCCCGGACCTCCGCCACGATCCGGTCCACCAGCTCGTGGAAGGGGAGCCCCTCCTCCGTCAGGCCCACGTCGTGGCCGGGGATGGCCACCGAGTACAGCGCGTGCCCGGCGGGCAGGGCGTCGGCCAGCGGCTGGTAGACGATCGCGCTGCCGCCGCCGTACGGCACGCAGACGTAGGACAGGGTGCGCTTGCCGGTCTTCGGGGTCAGCTCGTACAGCAGCGGCTGCGGCCCGGTCGCCGCGTCGGCGCCGGCGTCGATGAAGACGGCCAGCTCGCGGATGGTGCGGTTCTGGAACAGGTCCATCACGCCGACCGGACGTCCCGACCCGTCCGACGCCTTGCGGATGCGGGCCACCACCTGCGTGGCGAGCAGGGAGTGACCGCCGGAGTCGAAGAAGTCGTCGTGGACGCCGAGCTGCTCCACGCCGAGGACCTCGGTCCAGATCTCGGCCAGCATCCGCTCCGTGGCGGTCTCCGGCTCGACCAGCTCGGCGGTGGCGTCCCGCGTCGCCTGCGGGGCGGGCAGCGCCTTGCGGTCCAGCTTGCCGTTGGGCGACAGCGGCAGCGTCTCCAGGGTGACGAACGCCGTCGGCACCATGTAGTCGGGCAGGCCCTGCTTCAGCGCGGCCCGCAGCTCGGCGACGTCGACGTCGGACCCGCCGGGGGTCGTCAGGTAGGCGACCAGCCGCTTGTCCCCCGGGCTGTCCTCGCGGACCACCACCACGGCGTCGGCGACGTCCTCGCGCTCCCGCAGCGCCGTCTCGATCTCGCCGAGCTCGATGCGCAGGCCGCGCAGCTTCACCTGGTGGTCGATGCGGCCGAGGAACTCCAGGTTCCCGTCGCGGCGCCAGCGCGCCAGGTCGCCGGTGCGGTAGAGCCTGGCGCCCAGGTCGGTGCCGAACGGGTCGGGGACGAACCGCTCGGCGGTCAGCGCCGGGCGGCGGTGGTAGCCCCTGGCCACCCCGACGCCGCCGATGTGCAGCTCGCCCGGCACGCCGACCGGGGCGGGGTTGCCGTGCCCGTCGAGGACGTAGAGCCGCATGTTCGCGATCGGGGCGCCGATCGGCAGGGTGACCGCCTCGGCGACGGCCTCGGGGCGGCAGTGCCAGGAGGTGACGTCGATGGCGGCCTCGGTGGGGCCGTACAGGTTGTGCAGCTCGCAGTCCGGGAGCACCGTCGTGAACGTGGCCGCCGTGGCCACGGGCAGCTCCTCGCCGCTGCAGATCACCCGGCGCAGTGCCGTGCAGTCCGCCGCGGCCCTCTCGTCGTCGGCGAGGAACACCGCCAGCATCGAGGGGACGAAGTGGGCGGTGGTCACGTTCTCGCTGATCAGCAGGTCGCGCAGGTAGGCCGCGTCCTTGTGCCCGCCGGGCTTGGCCAGCACCAGCCGGGCCCCGGTGAGCAGCGGCCAGAAGAACTCCCACACCGACACGTCGAAGCCGGCCGGGGTCTTCTGCAGCACGACGTCGTCGCCGCCCAGCCGGTAGGTCCGCTGCATCCACTGCAGCCGGTTGACGATGCCGCGGTGGGTGTTGGGCACGCCCTTGGGCTTGCCGGTGGATCCCGAGGTGTAGATGACGTAGGCGGCGTTGCCGGAGGTGACCGGCGGCCGCGGGTCGTCGTCGGGCCGGCCGGCCCACTCCGCGGGGTCGTCCAGGTCCAGGATGGTCGCGTCGGTGGCCGGGGCGCTCTCCCGCAGGTGTCCCTGGATCAGCACCACGGGGGCGTCGGCGTCGTCGATCATGAACGCCAGCCGGTCCGCCGGATACTCCGGGTCGAGCGGCAGGTAGGCCGCTCCCGCCTTGAGCACGCCCAGCAGCGCCACCACCAGCTCGGCCGAGCGTTCGGCGTAGACGCCGACCAGTGTCTCCGGCCCCACTCCGAGGTCGCGCAGCCGGTGCGCCACCTGGTTGGCCCGCTTGTTCAGCTCGGCGTAGGTCAGGTGACGGCCCTCGAAAGTCACCGCGACCGCGTCGGGGGTACGGGTGACCTGGTCCTCGATCAGGCCGTGCAGCGTCGCCGCCTCGTCGAGCGCGGCACCGGTGTCGTTCCACACGTCCACCAGGAGCGTCTGCTCCTCGGCGTCCAGGATCGGCAGCTCGGAGACGGGGGTGGCGGGGGCGGCGACGACCGACCGCAGGAGGGTGACGAAGCGGGTCGCCATCCTCGCCACGGTCGCCTCGTCGAACAGCGCCGTGTTGTAGACGAACTTGACGATCAGCCCGTCCGGCACCTCGATGACGTGCAGCTCGATGTCGAAGCGGGTGGCCCGCAGGTCCATCGGCAGCCACGCGATGCGCAGGTCCGAGCTGCCCGCCTCCGAGATCCTGCCCATCTGGTAGTTCTGCAGGGCGAACATCGCCTGGAACACCGGCGAGCGGCTGACGTCGCGGGGCACGCCGAGCGCGTTGACGAGCTGCTCGAAGGGCACCTCGGCGTGGTCGAAGGCGTCGAGCACGCTGACGCGGGTGCGTTCGAGCAGCTCGTCGAAGGTGGGGTCGTCGCCGAGCCGCGCGCGCATCGGCAGCATGTTGACGAACATGCCGACCACGTTCTCCAGCTCCGCCAGCGACCGGCCGGCCGAGGAGGAGCCGACCGCGAAGTCGTCCTGGCCGGAGTGCCGCGCCAGCAGCACCTGGTAGGCGGCCAGCAGCGTCATGAACAGGGTGGCGCCGCGCTCCCTGGAGAGCCGGTTGACCGCTCCGGTGAGCTCGGCGTCGACGTCGACGATGTGCCAGTCGCCGTCGAAGACCTGGGTGGCGGGCCGCGGCCGGTCGGCGGGCAGCTCCAGGGCCGGCACGCCGGCGAGCCGGTCGCTCCAGAACTGGAGCTGGCGGTCCAGCTCGGGGCCGGTCTGGGTCTGCCGCTGCCAGTGCGCGAAGTCGCCGTAGGCGATCGGCAGGGCGGGGAGCGTGACCGGCGTGTCGGCGCGCTGGGCGTGGTAGGCCGCGGCGAGGTCGCGCAGCAGCAGGTCCACCGACCACCCGTCGCCGACGATGTGGTGGGTGCTGACCAGCAGCCGGTGGTCGTCGTCGGCCAGCCTGATCAGCAGGGCGCGGAGCAGGGGCCCGTCGGCCAGGTCGAACGGCTCGGTGGCCGCCTCGTCGATCAGCACCTGGGCCGCGGCCTCGTCGTCCGCCGTCACATACCGCAGCGGCACCGCGACGGAGGGCTCGACGTGGACGGTGGGCCGGCCGTCGGAGTCGGCCGGGAAGCGCATCCGCAGCGCCTCGTGCCGGACCGGGAGCGTCTGCAGAGCCCGCTCCAGCACCTCGCGGTCGAGCTCGCCGGTGAGGCGCATCGGGACCGGGATGTTGTACTGGCTCGTGCCCGGCGCGAACTGCTCCATGAACCAGACCCGCTCCTGCTGGTAGGACAGGGGCGGGGCGGTGCCCTCGGGGCGCGGCGCCACGGTGGTGGCGGCGCGCCGGCGCAGCCGCTGCTCCAGCAGCGCCCGGCGGGCCGCGGCGGAGGAGGCCGCCGCGGGTGCCGGTAATGGGGGCTGTGGGGGGGTTTCTGGGGTGGTCGTCATACCCGGCCGTCACCTTCCGCTGTGAGTAGCCGCTCGACATCCTCATCGCTGAGCTGGTCGAGGTCTTCGGTGAGCCGCCGTTCGATCTCGGCCGCGAGGTCGGCGACGGTGGCGTAGGAGAACAGTCCGCGGACCGGGATGTCGACCTCGATCTGGCCGCGGATCCTGGCGATGGCCCGGATCGCCAGCAGGGAGTTGCCGCCGAGCTCGAAGAAGTCGTCCTCGGCGCCGATCTTCTCCACCCCCAGCAGCTCGGCGAAGACCTCCGCCACCAGCTCCTCCGCGGCGGTGCGGGGCGCGATGTACCGGCGGTCCGGCGCCGTCACCGGGGCGGGGAGCGCGGCGTGGTCGAGCTTGCCGTTGGCCGTCAGGGGCAGGGCGTCGAGGCTGACGTAGCCGGAGGGGACCATGTGGGCCGGCAGGGTGGCGGCGAGCGCGTCACCGACCGCCGTGAGGTCCGCCTCGCCGACCAGATAGGCGACGAGCCGCCGGCCGTCGGCGGTGTCCTCGCGGACGCTGACGGCGGCGTCTCGGACGCCGGGCTGCGCGCGCAGCGCCGTCTCGATCTCGCCGGGTTCGATGCGGTAGCCGTGGAGCTTGATCTGGTCGTCGGCCCGGCCGACGAACTCCAGGCTCCCGTCGGCCCGCCGGCGCGCCAGGTCGCCGGTGCGGTACATCCGCCGGCCGGGCGGCCCGTAGGGGCACGGCACGTAGGCGGCGGCGGTGGCGGCGGGCCGGTTGAGGTAGCCCCGGGTGACCTGGGGGCCGGCGACGTAGAGCTCGCCGACGACACCGGTAGGGGCCGGCCGCAGCCCGGCGTCCAGCACGTAGGCGGCGTTGCCGGGGGCCGGGCGGCCGATCCCGACCGAGCCCGCCTGGTCGACGGGGATCGCCTCACCCGGTGCCACGTGGGCCGCGATGCAGCCGACGGTGGCCTCGGTGGGACCGTACTCGTTGATGACGGTGACGCCGGGGTGCCGCTCCCGCCAGGCGGTGACGGCGTCGGCGGGCAGCGCCTCGCCGCCCAGCACCAGGTCGGCGCTGGGGGCCGCCTGGTCGGGCAGCGCCGCCAGCAGCGCCAGGTGGCTGGGGGTGGCCTTGAGGAACGTCGGCCGCTCACCGGCCGCGAGGCCGTCGTCGAGGGCGGCCAGACGCACCGCTCCCCCGACGGTCAGCGGGCCGAACAGGGCGGTCACCGTCAGGTCGAAGGAGATCGGCGAGTGCAGCAGCGCCTGCCCGGCCAGGCCGGGGTAGGCGGCGCCGGCCCACGCCAGGTAGGCGGCCACCGAGCCGTGCTCGACCACGACCCCCTTGGGGGTGCCGGTCGAGCCCGAGGTGTAGATGACGTAGGCGATGTTCTCCGGCCCGGCCGCCTGCTCCGCGTTCTCCGGACCGGCCGCCTGCTCCGCGGAGCCGGTCGCGGGCTGCCCGGCCCACTCGTCGGGGTCGTCGACGGTGAGCACGGTCGCTCCGCCGGCCGGCAGGTCGCCGGCCAGGTGCCGCTGGGTGAGCACCACCGCGGCGGCGGAGTCGGCGAGCATGTACGCCACCCGGTCGGCCGGGTAGCCGGGGTCCACCGGCACGTAACCCGCTCCGGCCTTCCACACCCCCAGCAGGGCGGGCAGCAGTTCCAGGCACGGCCCGGCGTACACCGCGACCAGCGACTCGGGGCCGACGCCCGACCGGCGCAGCCGCTCCGCCACCCGGTCGGCGGCTCCGTCCAGCTCCGCGTAGGTCAGCCGCCGGTCACCGACGATCACGGCGGTCGCGTCCGGGGTCCGCGCGGCCTGTGCCCGCACCATCCGGGGCACCGTGGCGTGCTCGCGCGCCGGCTCCTGCGGGCCCGGCTCCAGCAGCGCCGCGCGCTCGGCCTCGTCCAGCAGCGGCAGGTCGCCGACCCGGATCTCCGGGTCGGCCGTGCCGGCGGCCAGGACGCGCAGGTAGCGCTCGACGAACGTCTCCGCGGTGCCCCGGTCGAACAGGTCGGTGCGGTACAGCAGCCGGCTGGTGCCGGTGGTCAGGTCGAAGGCCAGGTCGTCCTTGGAGGTGGTGTAGGGGATCGGCTCGATGCCGGAGTCGGGGATGTAGTTGAAGCCGATCTGGTAGAGCGGCTGCACCCCCGGGTCCCGCTGCGGCGCGATCGCCTCCACCACCGCCTGGAACGGGATCTGGCCGTTCTCCATGGCGTCGAGCAGGGTCACGCGGACCCGGCCGAGCAGCTCGGCGAAGGTCGGCTCGCCCGAGGTGTCGGCCCGCACCACCATCTGGTTGATGAACATGCCGATCAGCCCGGCGACCTCGGGCAGCTCCCGCCCGCTCATGGTCACGCCGACCACGGTGTCGTCGTCGCGCGACAGCCGGGACAGCAGCGCGACGTACGCGGTGAGGAACACCATGAACGGCGTCGCGGCCGAGCGGCGTCCCACCGCGGTGACCTGCTCCTGCAGCTCCTGCGGGATCGTGAAGCGGACCTCGTCACCGGCGTAGCCGAGCCGGGCGGGCCGCGGCCGGTCGGTGGGGAGGGTGTGCACGGCGGGCAGCCCCGCCAGCCGCGAACGCCAGTAGTCCGTCTGCTCGGTCAGCGCCTGGCCGGTGAGCTGGCCGCGCTGCCAGGCCGCGTAGTCGGCGTACTGGATGGGCAGCTCGGGCAGGTCGGCCGGCCGGCCGGCCGCCGCGGCGGCGGCCAGCTCGGCCATCTCCCCGGTGAGGACGACGGCCGAGGTGGCGTCGAAGACGGCGTGGTGGACCACGAAGGTGATCACCCAGCGCGCGTCCTCGGTCCGGACCGCGACGGCCCGCCACAGCGGGGCGCGGTCGGTGGGGACCGCCGCCCTGGCCGCGGCCAGGGCGTGATCGAGGGCTCGGGCCCGGCGCTCCTCGGCCGGGAGCGCCCGCAGGTCGTGCACCTGCACGTCGAGGTCGGCCTCGGCGTGCACCACCTGGCGCAGGGCGCCGTCGACGATCCTGAAGGACGTGCGGAGCACCTCGTGCCGGTCGGTGACGGCCCTCAGCGCCGCGACGACCTCGTCGGCCTCCAGCGGGTGCGAGATCTCGAACGAGCACGGCAGGTTGAACACCGGCGAGCCGGGGTCCATCTGGTCGGCCAGCCAGATCCGCTCCTGGCCGAACGAGGCGAGCGCCTCCCATTCCCTGGCGGTCACCGTGTCACCCGCCCTGGCGCAGGCTGAGCGGGCGCATGTCGGTCCACACCGTCTCGATGTGGTCCAAGCAGTCCTGCTTGGCTCCACTGAAGCCGGTCTCGTGCCACCCGGCGGGGAGTGTGCGGCCCGCCGGCCAGATCGAGTACTGCTCCTCGTCGTTACGCACGACCAGGTAGTGGTCGTCGGTCATGGTTCCTGCCTCGTTCATTTACGGTCCAGCTTGGGGATGGTGGTGGCCGGACGGGCCTGCTCGGCCTCGCCGTCGGCGGCCCGGAGCCGTTCGACGACGACCGCGAGCTCGGCCACGGTCGGCGACTCGAACAGGCTGCGCATCGGCAGCTTCACGCCGACGGCCTTGCGCAGGGAGGCGATGAGCTGCACCGCGATCAGGGAGTTGCCGCCCAGCGCGAAGAAGTCGTCATCGATGCCGACCCGCGGCACGCCGAGGCCGTCGCTCCACACCCGTGCGATGGTCGCCTCCAGCTCGGTGCGGGGCAGGGCGTGGTCGTCGCCCTCCGCCGCCTGCCCGGAGCTCTCCTCGGCCCCGGCGTCGCCAGCGATGCTGTCGGTGGTCCGGGCCCTGGCCCGTTCGGCGAGCTCGGCCACCGGCAGCGGGTTGATCACGACCTGGGGGCCGAGCCGCGCGGCCAGCACCCGGCGGAACGCCTCGGCGCCGTCCACGGGGGCGATCCCGTCGGTGGCCGGCGCGGCGGGCGCCGATCCGGCCGGGCCGCCGGGGGCGGCCAGGTCGCCGGTGACGGCGTCGCGGTCCACCCGGCGCAGCACGAAGTCGCCGATCTCCACCAGCACCCGGCCGTCCTCGTCGAACAGCGTCAGGTCCGCCGAGACCACGTCGTCACCGCCGTCGGCGTAGCGCAGGTGGCTCCAGAACCGCGCGGGCAGCGGCCCGCGCACCAGCACCCGGCCGTAGGAGAGCGGCAGGTAGCTGCCCTCCCCGCGTCCCTCGCCGAAGGCGGTGGCCACATCCAGCAGCGCCGGGTGCAGCACCCAACGCTCCAGGTCGGCCAGGGCGGCCTCGGGCGCGACGATCCTGGCGAGCTCCTCGTCCGGGCCCACGTGGTGCTCGCCCAACGCGTCCCAGCGGGGGCCGAAGGTGAGCATGCTGGTCCGTCCGGCCTCGCCCGCGGTCTCACCCGCGGCCTGGCGCGGCCGGCAGCGGGCCACGATCGACCCGGCGTCCGCCTCCGCGGCCGGCTCGGGGCGGACCCACCCGGCCGAGCCGCGCACGTGCGTGGCGGAGCGACCCGCCGTACGGCTCGTCACCTGGAAGTCGACGCCGTCCGCCGAGGGGGTCAGCTCCACCCGGTACTGGGCGGTGCCCCCGTCGGGGACGGAGAACGGCTCCAGGAACGCCACGTCCCGCAGCTCCACGACGTGGTCGGCGTCCGGGGCGGGCAGGCACGCGGCCACCGCGGCCCGCACCGACTCCAGGTGGCCGGTGCCGGGGACCACCGGCACCTGGCCGATGCGGTGCTCGTCGAGCAGCCAGTGCGTGGCGGCGGAGACCAGCCCGTGGGCCTCGGCCTCCCCGTCCTGGCCGGTCACCCGGGTGGACAGGACCGGGTGGTCCACCGCCCCGGCGACCCCGCCGCGGGCGGCGCGGAACCCCTCGGGCGCCGACACCTCGACGGCCATGCCGACCTCGGTCCAGCCGCCCCAGTTCTGCGAGACGACCGGCGCGCGCCAGCCGTGGGCGCTGCGGGCGTAGGCGTCGAGGAAGTTGTTGGCCGCGCAGTAGTCGACCTGCCCGAAGCCGCCGACCACGGAGGTCACCGAGGAGCACAGGGCCACCCAGTCGAGCGGGAGGTCGCCGAAGACCTGCGCCAGGGCGAGGGTTCCGGCGATCTTGGGGGCCAGTACGGCGGTGGCCGTGGCGCGGTCCTTCACCTCGGCCATGCCGCCACCGGGCAGGCCGGCGGCGTGCACGATGCCGTCCAGCCCGCCGAACTCGGCGTCGATCCGCTCGCGCACCGCGCTCAGCCCGGCCGGGTCGGTGACGTCGGCGGCCAGCACCAGCACCTGGGCGCCCGCCTGCTCCATCCGACGGATCGCGAGGATGGCGCGGCCCGTGCGGTCCGCGCCGCCGTGCACCGCCAGGTGGGTGTCCCACTCCTCACGCGGCGGCAGGCCGTTGCGGCTGAGCAGCGCCAGCCGCGCGCGGGCCCGCCGCGCGAAGTCCTCGGCGAGGGTGATGCCGATGCCGCCGATGCCGCCGGTGATCAGGTACCGGCCCCCGTCGCGGACGACCGTGGTCTCGGAGACCTCCTCGCCCAGGGGCACCTGGGCGTAGTCGGTGACCCAGCGGCGGCCGGCGCGCAGCGCCACCTCCGCCTCGTCGGCGGGCCGCAGCAGCTCGGCGACGAGGTCGGCCGTCTGCGCGGCGCCCGCCTCCGGGTCGGCGTCGATGTGGCGGACGGTCAGGCCGGGCAGCTCCAGCGGGACCACCCTGGCGATGCCGGCGAGGGTGGCGTGCTCGGGGCGGGGCAGATCGCCCTGCGCGTCCGAGGTGCCCGACGACACCACGTCGAGGTGGACCCCGTCGGCCACCCCCGCGCCGGCCAGGGCCTGGACCAGGCTCAGCAGGTCGAAGAAGCCGCGCTCCTGCGCCTGCCAGGTGGCGGCGATCTCGCCGCCGGCCGGCAGGCCGTCCAGCGCCAGCGCGTGCACGATCCTGGCCGGGACACCGCCGGCCAGCAGCGTCTCGTGGTCGCCGGGACCGGCCACCCGCACGGCGGCGCCCCGGGCGCGCAGCTCGGCGACGAGCTCCTGCCCGCGGGGCCCGTCGGCCAGCACCAGGCAGTCGCCGAGCTCGGTCCGGCGGGGGTCGGGGGCGGCCTGGCGCCAGGTGGGCACCGCGAACCAGTCGGCCAGCGGCAGCGGGCCGCGGCGCCGGGCCGGGGCGGCGGAGGCGGTCTGGTCGACCGGGTCGGCGTCGATCCAGTAGCGCCGGCGCTCGAACGGGTAGACCGGCAGCGGCACCCGGCGGGCCGTCCCGGAGCCCGCGGTCAGCGGCACCCCGGCGGCCCACAGCGTGCCCGCCGCGTCGTAGACGGTGGCGGCGTCGCCGGTCCGCTCCCCGGGCCCGGGCAGGCTGGGCAGCGGCGCGGGCGCGCCCTTGGGCAGCTGCATCCTGGCCAGCCCGGCCAGCTGCCGGCCCGGCCCGCACTCCACCAGCATCGGCGGCGTGTCGCCGTGCGCGGCGAACAGCCCGGCGACGCAGGCGCCGAACCTGACCGGCTGCCGCAGGTGGCCGGCCCAGTAGGCCGGGTCCGTCGCCTGCTCGGCGGTGATGGGCTCGCCGGTGACGTTGGACCAGAACGGCAGGCTCGGGGCCCGCCGCGGCACCGAGGCGACCAGCGCGGTGAACTCCGCGAGGATCGGCTCCATCATCGCCGAGTGGAAGGCGTGCGAGGTGCGCAGGGCCTTGCAGCCCACCTTCTCGGCCTTCAGCGTCTCGGCGAACGCCTCGATCGCCTCCGTGGGGCCGGCCACCACGCAGGTGCCGGGGCCGTTGACGGTCGCCACCGACACCCCGTCCGGCAGCCGGCCGGCCAGCTCCGACTCGTCCCGCTGGACGGCGAGCATCGCACCCGCCGGCATCGACTGCATCAGCGCGCCGCGGGCGGCGACCAGACGGACCGCGTCGGCCAGGGTGAACACCCCGGCGACGGTCGCGGCGACGTACTCGCCGATGGAGTGGCCGATCATCGCGGCCGGCCGTACTCCCCAGCTCCGCCAGAGCCGGGCCAGCGCGTACTCCACGGTGAACAGCGCCGGCTGGGTGTAGCGCGTCTGCCGGAGCGTCTCCTCGGCGTCGGGCGCGGTGCCGAACATCAGGTCGCGCAGGTCGAGACCGAGGTGCTCGGTGAGCAGGTCGGCGCACTCGTCGACGGCGGCGGCGAACACCGGTTCGGCCCGGTACAGCTCCGCGCCCATGCCCGCGTACTGCGCGCCCTGCCCGGAGAACAGGAAGGCCACGGCCGGCGGGGTGGGGCCGGCCTCGCCCTTGCGGCGGCGCTTGCGCTCGCGCAGCGCGGTGACCGCGTCGGCGCGGTCGGTGGCCACCACGGCGGCCCGGTGGGAGTACTCCTGCCGGCCCACCCGCAGCGTGTGGGCCACGTCGGCCAGCGCGAGGTCCCCGTGCGACTCCAGGTGCCCGGCCAGCCGCTCCACCGCCGCGTCCAGCGCGGTGGCGGTCTTGGCGGAGACCTGCAGCAGGTGCGCGGGCCGCGAGGGGAGCGGGTCCGCCTCGACGGGCGGCGCCTCCTCCAGCACGACGTGCGCGTTGGTGCCACCGATGCCGAAGGAGCTCACCCCGGCGCGCCGGGGGCCGCCGTCCGTCTCCCACTTGCTGAGCGTGGACGCCACGTAGAACGGGGTGTCGGCGAAGTCGATCGCCGGGTTGGGCCGCTCGTAGTTGATCGTCGGCGGGATCAGCCCGTGCTTCAGCGCCAGCACCGCCTTGATCACGCTGATGATGCCCGCGGCCTGGCTGAGGTGGCCGATGTTGGACTTCACCGAACCGATGCCGCACCAGCCGCGGTCCTCCGTGGCCTGCGTGTACACCGAGGTCAGGGCGGCCACCTCGATCGGGTCGCCCAGCGCGGTGCCGGTGCCGTGCGCCTCGACGTAGCCGATCGTGCGCGGGTCGATCCCGGCGAGCCCGACCGCCTGCGCGACCGCGGCGGCCTGCCCGTCGACGCTGGGGGCGGAGAAACCGACCTTGCCCGCGCCGTCGTTGTTGATCGCGTTGCCCCGCACCACGGCGTGGATGTGGTCGCCGTCGGCGATGGCGTCCTCGAGCCGCTTGAGCACCGCGACGCCGACGCCGCTGCCCCAGACGGTGCCGTTGGCGTCGGCGTCGAACGGCCGGCAGTGGCCGTCGGGGGAGGTGAACCCCTCCACGCCGATGTATCCGGTCGCCGGCGGGTGCTCCACGTTGACGCCGCCCGCCAGGGCCATGTCGCACTCGCCGCCGCGCAGCGCCTCGCAGGCCAGGTGGAGCGCGACCAGCGACGTGGAGCAGGCGGTGTGGATGGTGAAGCTGGGCCCGCGCAGGTCCAGCCGGTAGGACACGGTGGTGGCCACGTAGTTCGGCGAGTTGGCGGTGGCGAGCCCGATGCCGTGCCGGGTGTCCCACACCCGCTTGTTGCGGGCCAGGTTCTCCCACAGGTACTGGTTGCCGCCGGTGCCCGCGTAGACGCCGATGGCGCCGTCGTAGCGCGCCGGGTCGGTCCCGGCGTCGTTCAGCGCCGAGTAGCAGGTCTCCAGGAACAGCCGGTGCTGCGGGTTGAGGATCTCCGCCTCGCGCGCGGTGAGGCCGAACAGGCCGGCGTCGAACTGGTCGTACCCCTCGACGTAGGGCGCCTTCGACACCCAGCTCGGGTCGTCGACGTCCTCCTCGGACACGCCCCTGGCCACCTGCTCCTCACGGGTGAAGGTGGTGATCGATTCCACGCCGTCGACCAGGTTCCGCCAGAACTCGTCGATGTCGGAGGCGCCCGGCACGCGGGCGGCCATCCCCACGATGGCGATCGGTTCGACGCCCTCGTCGGTGACGTCACTGGTCATGGTCGTTCTCCTGTCCGGTGGTGCTGTGGACGCGTCGTGGGCGTCGCGTGCGGTTGCGCCGCGCCTCGGCCCGGGAGGCCGCGCGGGCGAGTTCGGGATTGCCGGCCTGGGGGTGCCCGGCGGAGCCGCCCGCCGGGCTTTCGGCGTCGAGGTAGGCGGCGAGGGATCGGATGTTGGGGTAGCGGAACAGGTCCACCATCCGCAGTTCACGGTCGAGCTGGACGCACAGGCGGGCGTGCACGGCGGCGAGCGCCAGCGAGTGACCGCCGATGTCGAAAAAGTTGTCGTCGGGGCCGACGCCGTCCCGCTCCAGGACCTCACGCCAGATCGTGGCGATCAGCTCCTCGGTGGCGGTCGACCCGGTCCCCTGGCCCGCCGACGGCGCCACGGCCACCGGGTCGGCGACCCGCATGGCGCCGGGCGCCGCCTCCGGCGAGACCCGGCCGGGCAGCGCGACCGCGCCCATCGGGGTGGCCGGGTCGGCGGCCAGCGCGCCGACCACGTTCACGTAGTCGGCGAGCATCGCGTCGATCCTGGCGGCGTCGAACAGGTCGGGGTTGTAGACGACCTCGACGGAGAATCCGCCGTCCCGCTCCGCCACGTACACGGTCAGGTCGAACGGCGAGCCCGGCTTGTCGACCTCGATCGTCTCGCCGCGCACGCCGGGCAGCTCCAGCCGGGGCTCGGTCAGGTTCAGCACGTTGAACATGACCTGCACCAGCGGGGCGCGGGAGGTGTCCCGGCGGATGCCGAGCTCCTCGACCACGCGCTCCAGCGGCGCGGCCGGGTGCGCGGCGACGTCCAGCAGCTCGCGGGTGCAGCGCCGTACGTGGGTGGCGAAGTCGGTGCGGTCGTCCGACCGCAGCCGCAGCGGGACCATGTCGATGAAGAACCCGACCAGGTCGTCGAAGGCGGCCACCCGCCGGTCGGCGACGACCGCGCCGACCACGTGGTCGGCGGCGCCGGTGAGCCGGTGGAGCAGCCGGCCGAGCCCCGCCAGCAGCACCCCCGCCGGGGTCGCCCCGAGGTCGGCGGCGAGCGCGCGGACCGCGGCGTCGGTCCCGGGCGGCAGGGCCACGCGGGCCTCGGCGCCCCGGTAGGTCTGCACGGCCGGGCGGGGCCGGTCGCGGGGCAGGTCCAGCACGGTGGGCGCCCCGCTCAGGTGCCCGGCCCACCAGGCCAGGTCCGCCTCGCCGGTGCGGCTGTCCCGCTCGGCCCGCCAGACCGCGTAGTCGGCGTAGGAGGCCCGCAGCGGCGGCAGGTCCACCGCCCGGCCGGTGACGGCGGCCGTGTAGGCGGCCGACAGGTCGGTGTAGAGCGTGTCCCGGGACCAGCCGTCGAACACCGCGTGGTGCAGGGTCAGCGCCAGCACGTGCTCGTCGGGGGCCAGCACGTACAGCCACGCCCGCCAGGGGGAGCCGCCCGCCAGGTCGAACGGCGCGGACGCACCGGCCGCCAGCCGGGTGCGCAGCTGCGCCTCCCGCTGCGCCTGGCCGTACCCGCTCAGGTCGACCACGGTCAGGTCCACGTCGGAGGGCGGCTCGCAGACGGCGTACGGCACGCCGGCCCGCTGCCGGATCCGCCAGCGCAGCACGTCGTGCCGCTCGGCGACGGTCCGCAGCGCCGTCCGCAGCGCCGCCACCTCCAGGGGGCCGCGCAGCCTCTCGGCCAGGGCGATGTTGTACGGCGCGGCCTCGGGCGCGAGCTGGTCCAGGAACCACAGGCGGCGCTGCGGCGGGGCCAGGGTCGGCGGGTGGCCGAGGGTGAGCTCCGGCCCCGCCAGCCGGGCGGCCCCGTCGAACCGGGCGGCGATCTCCGGCAGGGTGCGGCCGGCGAACACGTCGTCCACCGTCACGTCCAGGCCCAGCTCGCTGCGGGCGGCGGCGACCAGCCGCATCGCGGTGATCGAGTCGCCTCCGCCGGCGAAGAAGTCGGCACCGACGCCGAGGCGCCGCCACACCGCCGCGAGCGCCCGTTCGGTGGCCGTCTCCCCTTCCGGCGAGTCGTCGGCCGGGCGTTCCTCGGCGGCCAGCTCCCGCAGCCGGGACCGGTCCACTTTGCCGGAGGAGTTGAGCGGCAGCTCGGGCAGGCGCAGCACGCGTCCCGGCAGCATCGCCACGGTCAGCCGCGAGGCGGCGTATCCGGGGTCGGCCGGAGCGTCCTCCGGCGTGAGGAAGGCGACCAGCTCCAGGCCGCCGCCGGGCCGCGGCACCGCCTCCACCGCCGCCTGCGCCACCGCCGGGTGCTCCTGCAGGACGGTGGCGATCTCGCCCAGCTCGATCCGCTGGCCGCGGATCTTGACCTGTCCGTCGCGGCGGCCCAGGTAGACGAGCTGTCCGTCGTCGGCGTACCGCGCCATGTCCCCGGTCCGGTAGAGCCGCGCGCCCGCCTCGCCGGAGAACGGGTCGGGCACGAACGCCGCGGCGGTCAGCGCGGGCCTGTTCAGGTAGCCGCGGGTCACGCCGGGGCCGCCGATCAGCAGCTCGCCCTCGGCGCCGGGCTCGACCAGGCGGAAGTGGTCGTCGACGACGTAGCAGCGGTGGCCGGGCGTCGGGTGGCCGATCGGCACCGGCGTGGCCTGCGGAGCGGCCAGCTCGGCGGTGGCGGCCGACACCGTCGCCTCGGTGGGCCCGTAGACGTTGACGAACCGGCGGCCCGGCCACCGGTTGACCAGCTCGGCCGGCACCGCCTCGCCGCCGGCCATCACCACCTGCCAGTCGGGCAGCGTGGCCGGGTCGAGCAGGGCCAGCACGGCGGGGGTGACGAACCCCCAGGTGATCCGGTGCTCGGCGACGAACCGCTGCAGCCTGGTCGGGTCGGAGCGGTCGGCGTCGCCGGCGATGTGCACCGACCCGCCCACGATCAGCGGGACGAACAGGTCGAGGGCGGAGGCGTCGAAGCTGAGGGAGGAGAAGCCCAGCGCGCGGGTGTCCGGTCCGGCCCCGACGGTCTCGATGGTTCCGAGGACGAAGTCGGCCAGGTTGTGGTGGGTGACGAGCACGCCCTTGGGCCGGCCGGTGGAGCCGGAGGTGTACAGCACGTAGGCGAGGTTGTCCGGCGCGGCCGGGCAGTCCGGCACCGCGGCCAGGTCGACGGACTCGGCCGGGCCGGGTACGGCGACGCACCGCAGGCCCGCCTCGCCGGCCGCCTCCGCGCCCGCCCGGTCGGCCACCATGACCTCCAGACCGGCGTCGACGGCCATGTCCCGCAGCCGCAGCCGGGGGCCGGCCGGGTCCAGCGGCACGTAGCAGCCGCCGGCCAGCAGCACGCCGTAGATCGCGACCAGCAGCGCGGGCCGCCGCTCCATGCAGATCCCGACCCTGGTCTCCGGCCCGACGCCGAGCGCGCCGAGCCGGGCCGCGAGCGCGGCGGCGCGGCCGGCCAGCTCCCGGTAGGTGATCTCCTCGTCCCACTGGGCGACCGCGAGCGCGTCCGGCACGGCGCGGGCCCGCGCCACGACGAGGTCGGCGACGGTCCGCCCCGAAGAGACGGTCCGCTCCGGGGAGAGCGTCTGATCGGCCTCCATGCGGTCCGCCTCCAGGTGGTCCGTTTCCAGGTGCTCCGTCTCCGGGTGGTCCGCCCCCACGCGGTCCGCCTCCGGCTGGGACAGGCGGTCGCTCATCGCCCACCGCCCGCGGTGACGGGGTCGGTGATCTGCAGGCGCAGTTCGCTGAAGTAGCGGTTGCCCTGGTGGTCGGGGACCCAGGCCTGGTCGGGGGTG